>NZ_BAAGGP010000005.1:0-76468 GCF_054658615.1 Pseudolactococcus yaeyamensis | reverse complement strand
ATTTCGTTACTCTTTTCATCAACTGTCAGCTGACCAAGACAAATCGAATCTGTTTTGGAATAAGCCGAAACAACGTGGTTCGCACGCTGACTTTCAGAGCGATTACCACGCATTGTTTTACCATCAATATTGATAATTTTCTTTAGCTTTTCAGTTTCACCACTCGCTTTTAAACTAGACCATTTCAACTGAAGTTCCGCTGTTACAGACGGAGACATCACACGCTGAATCGTATCATGTGATGGAATGCCATTTTCTAACGAAAGATAACCTTTCAAACTATCCTCGAAAACTTTGCCAAACTCCTCAATCTCAACGAAGGTATCTGCCTCAACTAGTGTACCGAGCAGCACGAGTAACAAAATATCACTAAGTTTATGTTTTACTTTTATTGCTTGGCGCGGATCTGTGACGCTTTCTAAATACGCGTAGATTTCGTACATCATGAACTCCCTTAATAGCTTTTCTTTTACTTTAACATAAATAGAGATACTAGGGAATTATTTATTTCATGCGTTTGTCGTGATATTGGTATGTATTTTTTATAACTTAACAGACTAATCTGCTTCCTTAAACACATTCATATTTTGAGCAAAGTAATCATAGCCTGAGTAAATGGTTGCGGCTAGGCAGATGTATAAGAAAATCACGCCAAGTAAGTGCCAACCCAGTAACAAGAAGATAATCGACAACATTTGTGTGAAGGTTTTGATTTTGCCTGGTAGGGCAGCTGCCATAACAACACCACCTTGCTCGACTAAAAGCAAACGCAAACCTGTCACGGCTAATTCCCGACAAATGATAATGGCAATCACCCAAGCTGGTGCCAATTTCAAGGGCACTAACATGATAAAGGCTGACATGACTAACATTTTATCAGCCAAGGGATCAGCAAATTTACCAAAATTTGAGACGATCTGCCATTTACGGGCTAAATAGCCATCTAACCAGTCAGTTGCAGATGCGACTGCAAATAAAATCGCAGCGACCACTTGCCAAGCGTGATATTTACCACCCAATGCTAAAGTCAAGATAAAAAGTGGGATAGCAAAGATGCGGGCAATAGTTAAATTATTAGGTAAGTTTTCTTTGGTTAATTTCATCAGTTCTCTATTCTATCGTTATCGTCAGGGTTGCAGGACTTTCAGGTGCGACAATACGCGACAAATCAATTGGCGTATCGCCAACTTTGATAGTCAAACCTGCCGTTTTACCTAAGGTCAAGACGGTTTCCTTACCTGTCAGGGTTGCAGTTGTTGGTGTCGCTTCGGTCAAGGTTACTTGACCCTCTGGCAAGTCTGAGTTGGTCATACCGACCCAAACGTCTACACCTGCTACTGTATTGAAGCTAACTTTTACTGGACTTGTGACTTGTTTCACCGTTGCTGCAAGTACTTGACCATTGCCCGTCACCGTAATTTCAGCTTTAGGTGGCTCTGGTACTTTTGATTCCGAGGAAGCTGATGAGGTACTCGGTTCAGTGGAACTTGCCGACTGTTCACTTTTAGTGCTGGTCGATAAACTGTAGAGGTGATCGGCGATGCCTTTGTTTTTAGGCTTGTTGAGGATGACCGCAGCTGAAATGCTGATGATAATCATAGCAGCAACAGTACCTAGCAAAACGATGGGCAGGTAATAACGCCACTTTTTACCGCCCTGCTCTTCCTCGTCCGCTTCAAAACGTTCAGATGGCTTGACAAATCGATAGTTTTCAGATAAATCCGGTGGTACTTCATGCACATTGATGCGTTCATTCTTTTCATAGGCTGTGAGGAGCTGATCATAATTAAGCGACAATCGGTCTGCATACTGCTTGAGGTAGGCTTTAACATAAAAGTCCCCTGGCAAGGCATCATAATCATCATGCTCCAAGGCGACGATATATATTTTCTGAATTTTAGTTAAGTCTTCCGCTTCGTTGAGGGTCATATCAAGCTTTGCGCGCTGATCGCGTAAAACTTGTCCTACTGTTTTTTTTGCCACGAGAACTCCTTTCTGGACATTTTTTGAACTGGTATTTAGCTTATAGACGATTCAATGTTCGTCAGCAGCACTTTTTTCTTTATATTTTTCTATTTAGGATTCATAATGAATTCAGTCGAAACCATCTCTTTAACAAATCGATCTGCATGTTGCTCGATTTTTTTCAAGGTCAGATTTGACAAAATCATTGGAAAATCAAAGAAGGTCACACCTTCAAAAAGATTAGATGAAAATTGATTGGCGATAAATTCTAAAGAATTTAAAGACTTATAATAGTCGCCAAGCATTTCTTTTTTGATGATTGTCAGATGGTCTAAATTGAAATCATTTTCTATTTTATAACTTTTTAGCGTATCACGCAAAACTTTAGCGAGTTTGATGGGATAAATCGTGTCAGATGTCATACTAGCAAAATGATATTGTGGCGCCACTTCAAAATCAAAACCGAAGGAGTCATCAATCAAGCCTTGATTATAAAAGCTTTCATGGCGACTGCTGGTATTGCCCAAAATCATCGTCAACATGAGTTGAATGGCCAGCTTATACTCAAATCTAAGCAAAGGATCTGACGGCAAGCGGTCATAGCCTCTAAAACCGAGCGCAAGTTTCGGAATGGTCACATCAAAAGCCAATTTATTGGTCGCAATCGGTGCCGCTGTCACAAACGGCGCACGTTGAATTGGCTCAATCGGCTCAAACCGCTTTTCAGCTTGATTTTTCGCAACCAAGGCTGCCATCTCTGACACGTCGAATGGGCCTGTCAAAAAGAGCGTCATATTGGCTGGATGGTAAAAAGTCTGATAATTTTTATATAAATCTTCCGCTGAAATACGTCTGATACTCTTCGGCGTGCCTGCAATATCGGCAGCTAAAGGCGACTTAGGATAAAGATTTTGTAGGAGACCAAAAAACAATCTAAAGTCTGCATCATCTTGATACATCTGGATTTCCTGTGTGATGATACCTTGTTCTTTTTCGACAGAAGCTTGTGTGAAATAAGGCTCTTGAACAAAATCTAGCAGTAATTCAACATTAGGCTCAACATTTTCCATGGTTGAAAACAGATAAGATGTCCGTGTAAAACTCGTAAAAGCATTGGAATTAGCGCCCAGCGCACCAAAAAAGTTCATGGCATCGCCATCTTCTTTCTCAAATAGCTTATGCTCTAAAAAATGGGCAATGCCTTCTGGAAAGGTCTGCATATCTGAGCTACCACGTGGTACAAAACGTGTATCTAAACTACCAAAATTTGTCGTGAACAAACCATAAGTTTTGTTAAATTCTGATTTAGGCAAATAATAAACGAGCAAGCCATTATCTAACACATCTTTATAGAGTGTTTCACCGACTTGTGGATATTTTTTAATCTCCAAGGCTCTCTCCCTCCATAAAGTACAAGGCTTGCAAGTGTAATGTTTGAGCTACTCTGACGACATCTGCTTTGGTCACAGCATCTAATCTTTGCAACCATTCTGATTGGGAAAGCTGACGATCTGGTAAAAGTTGTTTGATATAAGCCTGATCGATCAAATTTGAGGGTGAATCTAGTGATAAGAAATAAGCATTTCTCAGCATATCCTTGGTTTGACACAGTTCACTATCTGAAATATCGCCTTGTGCCAAAGCACGGACTTGCGCTCGTATAATGGTCAAGGCCTTACTGCGATGTCCCGCATCAATGCCCGCTGAAATTTTCAAAAAGCCTGTGAAGGTATCAAAACGTGAATTAGCATAATAAGCCAAACTTTCTTTTTCACGCACATTTGTGAATAATTTAGAATGCGAAAAACCACCTAAAAGGCCATTCAAGACTTGCATGGTCAGATAATCTGCATCGCCATATTTGACCGGATGACTATAAGCCAGCTGCAAAATGGATTGATTGACAGCTTCTTTTTCTGTCTTTTCACGCACGATATTGGATGTTGCTTGCTCATAAAAGACAGTACGCAAAGGCTCCCTATCAGTAAAAGGCATTTCTGAAAAATAAGCCCTGATACTGGTCTCCTGAGCAGCTGTCAAATCCCCCAGAATCCAAATATCAATCGTATCTGTCAGCAACATTTTCTTATAGTAGTCAAAAACACTCTGACGCGTCTCATGCGCCATCAGCTCAACCGTTGAAATACTCGGTGTCGACAGATTTTTATCCGCAAAAAATAATTCCGTCAAACGCGTTGAGGCAACGTAAGCCTTATCTTCACGCGTTGAATCTAAATAGTGCAGGAGATTTTTCTTTTCACGCGCAAAAGTTTCTTCATCGAAACCAATGTCGTCAATCAAAGGCATAAATAGCGCCTGATGTATGAGCTCAACCGCGTCTGTCACCGTATCACTTGCGACAAATTTAGGATTGACCACACTCATACCGATATTCAAAAAATGATTATCGCCTTTTTTTGAGACCCCTGTTGCAAAACTTGCGCCGTACATCTCTGATAATTTCCGCTGAAACTGTTGATTAGTCGTCAAAACTGCGTTTGATGTCTCCCAGAGATTGGAAATAATGACCCGCTTGGCAACTGTTTGCCGTGACATCTTTGTCCGAAAGCGCACCAAAAACTGCACTGTCTTAAACTTCGTTTCCTTGATGATATGTAAATTTACACCGTTTTTTATTTTCATGTTTGTCCTTAATTTATGTACTTTTCTATTATACCAAAATATAAGCATCTGAACACCAAATCAAGTAGAAGATTTCGATAAATTTTCAAGCGCACTGATTGCCACTGCGGCTAATTTTTTCAATGTTTATAACGTTTCCTGTCAAGTTAAACTATCAGCTTATTCCCTTCCTCGTCACACTATTTAGCGAAAGATGCCGATTGCGCGCCTACAAGGGCTCAAATTATGTTAAAATGAGGTATGAATACTTATACGATATACGATGAATTTATCACCCTTGGCAAGTTGCTCAAAGAAGCAGCGATTATCGAAACAGGTGGTGCAGCCAAACATTTCTTAGCGACCACCGACGTCTTGTACAATGGTGACTATGAAAATAGACGCGGTAAAAAACTTTTCGACGGCGATGTGCTTGAATTCCCAAGCTTCGGTCTCAAAATTAATATTGTCGCAGCGACAGCAGATGAAATTGCGGCACATCAAGCCGAACTTGACGAAGAGGCACGTGTCAAAGCCGTTGTCAAAAAAATCAACGCTGACAATAAAAAAACTGAAATGCGCCAAAAATCAGCAGCCAATAATAAAGAACAGTACTATAAACGTAAAACCAGTAAACCAAAATTCCCTGGTGCTAAATAAATCCCTATGATTATTTCCGAGTTACATCTCACCAATTTTCGAAATTATAACCATCTCGACCTCACGTTTCATCCCAACTTAAATATTTTCGTCGGACAAAATGCCCAAGGCAAGACCAATATTGCTGAAAGCATTTATTTTCTGGCTCTGACGCGCAGCCACAGAACGCACGCTGACCGTGAATTGATGACTTGGGGGCAAAAAGAGATGTCCGTAGCTGGCACGATTCTCAAAAAAAATACAACTGTCCCACTCGACATCACCTTGACCCCCAAAGGCCGAATTGCCAAAGTCAATCACCTCAAGGAAAATCGGCTGGCTGACTATATCGGCCATCTGAATGTCATCATGTTCGCACCTGAGGACTTGGCGATTATCAAGGGTGCGCCTAGTGTTCGCAGACGGTTTATTGACATGGAAATCGGGCAGATTCGCCCAGTCTATCTTTACGATTTGATGCGCTATAATCAAACGCTCAAAGAACGCAACAGCTATCTCAAATTCGATGCGGCAAAAATTGACTCTAATTTTCTGGACGTCCTAGACGATCAGTTGGTCGAATATGGCGAAAAAGTCATGACCCATCGCCAACAATTTATCACCAACCTCACTGAGATTTCTGCTGATTTGCACCATCATCTCAGCCATGGTCAAGAAAACTTAAGCATCGTTTATGCCCAAAATATCAAGACTGACTTTGCAACCGAGCTGAAACAAGCACGTCAAAAAGACCAGTTTCGTGCCCAGACTTCTGTGGGGCCTCATCGGGATGACTTGCAATTTTTGATTAATGACATTAATGTGTCAAATTTCGGCTCCCAAGGTCAGCAACGTACCACCGCCTTGTCAGTCAAATTAGCTGAAATTGAGCTGATTTATCAAGAAACGGGTGACTATCCGATTTTACTCTTAGACGATGTCATGAGTGAGCTTGATAATCAAAGACAGCTTGATTTATTATCTCTGGTTATCGGTAAAACACAGACGTTTATCACAGCAACGACACTAAATCATCTGCAACATTTGCCAGATAAAATGACGATTTTTAAAGTTAATCATGGGGAAATTACAGAACAAGATAATAATCATTAAACACCTAAAAATATCTGATACCCAAGCACCCCGAGTATCATCAATCTCATAGCTATCTATTAGCTTACCATTTTTATCTGTAATTTTCGAATCTGATTCATTATTATTTGAACTACTACTATCTTTATAACTCATAGAATAACCTTCATCTCCTGAAGCATTGCTAACTTTGATGATAAAGTAATTCTTTAAATTTCGACTTTTATCTGCAGTAGCTGAAGAAAAATGAGTTTCAGAAGTTACTTTTGGAGTAACTTTCTCAAAAATACTAAGAGATAAAACGGTAAGACAACTCAAAGCTAAAGCCAATATTTTGACATTTTTCGTATTCAACTCCCCTATAAAATTCAGGTAGAACCTTATCTGTATCCTTTAATTTATCAAAGCGTTTTTCAACATTTTCACCACTCTCTGCTTTTGCACTTGATTGGTGATTATTTTCTGAATCCTCAAAAGCTGATGCCAAAAATGACTAATTTCAACATATTTTTCATAGAAAAATCCGCCATTATTCTTTATTAAAATCAGTATAACAGAAAAAAGAAAGCGCTATCGATGTTTTTGTTAAACGGATAATGAATTTAACTTTTATTTAAAAGTACAAAAAGCTCAGATTTCATCACTGAAATTTGAGCTTTTTGCTTGATTTATAAGGTAATAATCGTACCACTTTCCCCCTCAAAAACCAAGGGGGCATTTTCAAGTGAGGCAATGACCGCTTTTCGACCTTTTTTAGATGAGGCAAACTCAATCGCTGCCTCAATTTTAGGGAGCATGCTACCGGGGGCAAATTCACCTTGTTCAGCATAGAGTTTAGCTTCTTCGACGGTCAACGTATCCAAATCCACTTGATCTGGCCGCCCAAAACGAATGGCAACCCGATCGACTGCCGTCAAGATAAAGAAATAATCGGCATCAACCAACTCAGCTAGTCTTGCTGATGAAATATCTTTATCAATCACCGCTAACGCACCATCGTAATCCCCGTCACCACGTTTGACGACAGGAATACCACCACCACCACAGGCAATCACGATAAATTCATTATCTAGCAGATTGAGAATGGACTTACTCTCCACAATATCAATTGGTTTAGGTGAGGCAACCATCTGGCGATAGCCACGTCCTGAATCTTCTTGATAAACCAGTGACGGATTTTCCGAAATCATCTTCTCTGCATCTGCTTTGCTATAAAAACTGCCGATAGGTTTGGTTGGATTTTGAAAGGCTGGATCGTCAGCTGCCACTTCAACCTGTGTGACAACGGTTGCCACATTCCATGGCATGCCTTGTTTTCGCAATTCTCTTAGAATAGCGTTCTGCAAATGATAGCCAATATAGCCTTGACTCATGGCTGTACACTCAGGTAACTGCACATGCGGGATTGAACTATCCAAATTTGCTGACATATTGATGGCTTTTTCTAACATCCCGACCTGAGGACCGTTACCATGGCTAATGATAATCTCATAGCCGAGTTTGATAAGATTAACCATGGCTGGTGCTGCTTGATTGACATGGTCAAGCTGTTCCTTGGGATTGTTGCCGAGGGCATTCCCGCCGAGGGCGATGACGATTCTTTTCATGGTTCACCTCCCTTATCTTTTAGGTTGTTGTTGTGTCACACAGTGAATATTGCCGCCACCGTAGACGATTTCGAGCGTATCCACACCCACAATTTCCTTATCTGGGAACATGGCTTGAACTTGCTCAAGCGCTAGCGTATCATTTTCATCGCCATATTGCGGTACAATCACACCACCATTAGTAATCAGGAAATTCATGTATGAAGTAATACAAATATCACCATCTTCTCGTAGCAGCGTCCCTTCTACCGTGTCAATGGCGAAATCACCCTTAATCGTAATGGCATTTTTAGGACAGCAGAGTTTGTGAACTTTGAGCGCTCGACCCTTAGCATCTGTCATTTCCGTCAAAGTTTGATAAGCGGCTTGAGCCTCAGCGTAGAAAGGACTGTTCGTATCATCGGTGTAAATACAAGCCACTTCGCCCGGTGCAACGAAACATGCCACATCATCTACATGACCATTGGTTTCATCAGGATCAATCCCATCTTTAATCCAGAGGACTTTTTCACAATTGAGATGATCACAAAGCATTTGTTCAATTTCGCTCTTGCTCATATGTGGATTTCTGCCTTCATTGAGCAAACACATCTCTGTCGTCAAGACAGTGCCTTGACCATCAACATGGAAAGAACCACCTTCAAGGACAAAGTCCTTTGTTTTATAGGTATCAATCCCTTCCAGTTCAGCTACTTTTCGAGCAACCAATTCATCTTGATCCCATGGGAAATAAAGCCCATCAACCAAGCCACCCCAAGCATTGAAATCCCAGTCATTAGCACGAATTTCACCCTTATCATTAATCACAAAGGTTGGCCCACAGTCCCGCACCCAAGCATCATTATTTGACATTTCGATGACGCGAATGGTATCAGGCAACTGTTCGCGACAATTTGCATATTGAGCCTGTGAGACTAAGACACTCATTTTTGTAAAACGACTGATCGCTTTCGCCACATTGGCAAATGATTTTTGGGCAGGTTTCGCACCGTCACGCCAATTATCTGGGCGTTCTGGCCAAATCATCCAGACCTGTTCTTGTGGTTCAAATTCCGCTGGCATTCTAAAACCGTCAGCTTTAGGTGTTGTTCCGATTATTCTTTTAGCCATGATATTTTCTCCTATTTTTTAATTTTCTTAACAATAATGATTAATTCCCCTACGACGAGACAAACAATCGACCCAATCGTAATGGGTAAGACTTCTCCCAAGGTTTCTGGACTGAAATCAAACGGCACAGCGATAAAGATGAGCGATGTCACAATCAAAATAATGGGCAATGTCACCAATAGATAATGGAAAGCTTTGCCACCGCCAACTCTGAATGGTCTTTCTGTATCAGGATCAATTTTACGAAGTCTCAAGAATGCTGGGAAAATTGGAATGTAAGACAAGAGGAACATGACCAAATTCAAGGCAAAGAAACTCCAGAATAAATCTTCATTTGGTAAAAGTGGTGCGATGATAACGATAGCTGATGCGACAATCCCATTCATAATCGCTGCACCAGTTGGCATGTCTGTTTTGGCACTTCTCTTGGCAAAAACAGCTGGCATATCGCCATTTTCAGCTGCGTAACAAGCTGTATTATTAACCCCTAGAGACCATGAAACCATGTTCCCAAACAAGGTTAATAAAAACAGGAAGGCCACAATCGCCACTAGCATGCCCCCAGAATTGCCGAGCATGAGCTGGATACTATCAATCAAGCCGCTACTTGTGCTAATCTCAGAGGTTGGAATGGCAACGCCTATCCCAAATGCTGAGAAGATGTAAATCGCAGCAATTACAAGTCCGCCTGTGACAATGGCAAGTGGAATTTGTTTCTTGGGGTTTTCCATATCAGGCGCAAAGGTACACACGACCTCAAATCCCAAGAAATTGAACAGAATAACCGAGATAAAGGACAGGGATTTCATATCAAAACTAGGCAATAGAGACCCAAATGTGTATTCATTGGCAACACCGCGTGTTACCGCAACATAAATGCCGAGACAGCCAACAAGTAGCGCCAAAAAGACTTTGATAAAAGCTGCGCCATTGAGGATCCATATGCTATCACTAACAGAATAGAAGCTAATGAAGACGATTACCCAGATAAAGATGAGCTCTATCAAAATAGAGACAAGGGTATTGGGAGTTTGACCTGTCACAATGCGAATCAACTCGGGGCAAATTACGGCAAGCGATGCCATCCACAAAGGGAAGTTGATCCAGTAATACCAAGCCGTACGCGCACCCATGCGATGTCCGAAAGCTTTGGTTACCCAATCATAGATACCGCCCTCACCTTCATAAGTCGTTCCAAGTTCTGAGGCGATTAAGCCATAAGGAAGTAGGAAGGTAATCATCAGGAAAATCCACCAGAAGTATTGTGAGTTACCGATAGCTGCGACTGGAGCCGCTGCTTCAGCAACAAATACCACACAGATAACTGTCAGTATGGCGGAAAATAATTTAAATTTCTTTTTTGGTTTAACATCACTCATGTTGTTTCCTCCTTGCGTTAAACGAAACGCTAACTTAGAGTGCTAAACCTAAGAATTTCTCCAAATCAGCTTTAGCAGTTGCTTTTTCTTGTTCACTTACGCTTGTTTTATTAGCATGTTGATGGTAGAAATAAACTAGCAAGCCTCTAATAGATGATAATCTATTTTCAGCTTCATCAAAGACAATCGAATAATCTGCATCGATGACTTCATCCAAAACTTCTTCGCCACGACTCGCAGGTAAACAGTGCATGAATTTTGCCCAAGGATTGGCTTTTTTCATCATTTTATCCGTCACTTGATATTTCGGATAAAAGATGCCCATCCGTTCTTCCTCTGATAATTCTGCATCGTAGAGGCCATACCAAACGTCTGTATAGACGAAATCGGCATCAGCCAAGCCTTCACTTTCGTCTTCTGTAATGAGATAAGAACCACCAGAAACTTGACAAATTTCATCAAGTTTAGCTTGGTGATTTTCATTTAACTGGAAGCCTTTAGGGCCAAATTGGGCAAAACGCATGCCTAATTTTGTTGTAATAAGTGCTAATGAGAAGCAAACTTGTGTCGCATCACCGACAAAAACAACTTTACAATCTTCCAGTTCCTTTCCTTCTGGTAAATGCTCTAACATCGTACAAACATCGCCCATTTCTTGTGTCGGGTGGTTGTAATCAGACATCCCATTAATGACAGGAATCGTTGCATATTTTGCCAAGTCAGCCACATCGGCATGCCGATCAACACGTGCCATGACAATGTCGAGTAATCTTGAAACAACCTTAGCTGTATCTTCTAATGTTTCATGACCACCGAGTTGAATTTGACCTGGCGCTAAATATTGGGCATGCCCACCGAGTTGTGTCATAGCAGTTTCAAATGAAATGCGTGTCCTTGTTGATGATTGTTGGAAAATCATGCCTAGCGATTTATCTTTAAGTAATGGTGGATAAAAGCCAGCTTTGATACTTTTTTTGATGGCAAGTGATAATTGCAAGATTTCCCATAATTCTGCTTTGGTAAAATCTTCAGTTGTAATAAAATCTTTTTTTGACATGTGTGTGTCCTCCATTTTTTTAAAATTTTATTTTTTTCGACAAGCTTAGTTTAAACTTAAAGTACGGAGTTTACTATCATCTGCTGCTCAACTTTCAGACTTATTTTTATCTAAACTTTTCTATACCTTTTGGTCTGAATTTCCCTAAACCCCTTAAATGATAGCGTTTTTGATTTGCTATGTAAGCGTTCTTTTGTTATACTAAAATTAGATTTAAAGAACAATAATGAGAGGCATTCATGTGGCTATTCTATTTATCATTTATAACATCGGACTTTTTATCCTCTTTACTATTGTCGCAACGCTTGGAATCGTCACTTACTTTCGACAAAAACGTCCCTTTTTTCTGACCGTCGCTCTTTTATTTATTTTTTTAATTATCAACAATATCTTAATCTACTTAACTGAACAAGTCCCTTGGTTTTCAGATGGTTTTGATCAGATCTTTATGACAACTCCCTCGCCTAAAATCATTCTTTTAGTTGCACATTCTATCTTTTTAATTCTTATTTTAGATGCTGCTTTACAAGCTAAGATTCAAACTTGGCAATATCTTTTGATTATCGCACAAACACTAACCCTTTTGTTCGTACCTATGTTGCCGAACAATGCTTTTAAAGTTTGGATTTTCTATCTCCCTTCAGAAATTGTCAGGATTGCACTTGCCATTTACGGCTTGCATGTCTTAAAAAATGTTAAACAAGAGGAAGATACGAAAACTCGCCCGCATATTAATATTCAAATCAATAATCTCAATTTGTTTAAAAAATTACTGATAATCACGATTCTGATGACCAGCGTGATTATCATTGAAGATACTATTGTCATCTTTTTCCGTGATAGTTATGCTTTAGGTCAGGTTCATATGACAAATCGAAGTATCAGTGAAGATATATTAGCCATTATCTATGCAAGTATCGCGATTCCCTATCTTGCCATAGACTTGATTAAACCAATCTCCGTTGATACAATGGCAAAAAAAGTTAGCACAGCCGACAATTTATCACTATCCAAAAAACAGAAATTCGCCCATACCTACAATATGACTTCACGTGAAATAGAAGTTTTGATGCTCCTTTTAGAAAATAAAAGTAATCTAGAAATTAGTAGCGACCTTTTTATATCAATGGGAACTGTCAAAAGTCATATCCATAATATTTTTATCAAACTGGATGTCACCAAACGAAGAGAAGTTCAAAAATTGTATGCTGAATATGATATGGATTGATAACTTCAAATCATCTCACCAAATGTCTCGAAGGCCAAAAATAAGAAAGAGGCTGAGACAAAAGTCTTGAAGATAAACAAATCGCATGTCTTCGTTTTTGAAAACGTTGTTGCCATTGATTTATTTATTTTGTAATTAGCTAAATTATGCTAATTTTCGACTTTTGTCCCAACCTCTTTTAACAAAATTAATTTAAAAATTGTAGAAAATCTTTGGGTATTTCTGATGTAAAATCACTTTGCTCAAAAAAAGTATTGCTTGAAAATTATTATCTTCCCTCCATTCCAATAAATAGATTTTTTGAAATTTCTTCAAAAAAAAACAAAGCGCAATCACTTCTTACACTTTGTCAATATTCTAAACGAATAATTTTATAATTACTTGTCTTTCTTTTACAACCCTAAAGCTGGTTTCACTTCTGATAAGAATTGATTTCTTGCGATTTTTCTATTTTTGAAAATCTAGATATTATTTAATTCCCCATTTTTCCTTTTCCAGAAAGTCCTCTAATACCCTCTTTCAAGCGTAATGTTGGAATATCAACTTCCTCAATTTCTGGTTCGCCATCATCATCAAGTTCATCTGAATCTGCTAAATCATCATAGGCAGAAGAATTAAACGGAGACTATAAGTCTGGTTAGCTATATTAAAACCACGATTGACTGTAGCAATCACGGTTTTCGGTTTTAAACACTTATTGTTTTTTCTTATCGCTACTATCAGTGCTATCAGTGTTACTACTAGAACTACTACTAGTCGTATTACCTGAATTGTTCCCCGAACTATTACCAGTATTATTGCCTGAATTATTTCCAGCGTTATTGCCTAAAATTTTTGACCAAGCGTTGGTATAGTCACTATCACTACCACCAATCGCAAATTTATATTGCGTGATTGGGGCACCCTCTTGCTTTGCCCAATAAGAGATAGTCGTTGGACCTGATAGGGTAAAGTTAGTATATCCGCCACCTGTAAACGCCCCTGTTTTTTCACCTGTTGCTGTTAAGACTGTTGTTTTCGTTACCGATGGATCAAGTGTGAAACGTTGTTCAATACCAAAGACGCCCGGATTAGCCTGATAAATGGCGTTAGCTAAGCTAGCAACATATTCCGAATTGTTACTATAGCCTGTCAATGGTGCCATTGAAACATTGTGATCATCATGACCGACCCAAGAACTGAGAGTTACAGCTGGCGTTCCAACCATGAGCCAAACATCGGCAAAGTCATTTGATGTCCCGGTTTTACCCACCCAATCAGCACTCGCAAGCGTTGGATTGAGATTAGACAGTTGACCATAAAAAGTCGTTGTTTTTTGCGACTTAATCGGCCCTTTTAAAAGCTCTGCCATGATTGATGAGGTCGCTTTTGAGAAGACCTGCACGGGTTGGCTTTGATGTTTATAAATTTCATTACCATTACTGTCTTTAATACTATCGACAACATAATAAGACTCATATTGACCGCCATTTAGAAGCGCTTGATAACCATTGGTATGTTGCACAACAGACGGTTCAATCCCACCACCCAAAGGTAGAGATTCGATTTGATAGTTGGCAATCTTGTACCCCATCTTAGTCATGTAAGGTTTAACACTCTGACCATTTTTAAGGATGGTTTGGTAAGTCCAGTAAGCGGGAATATTCCAAGAAGTATCTAACGCATCCTGCAAGGTCATCATTTCTTGTGTCCCTGCTGATGTATCGTGCATGATTGGCTCGCCACTTGAGAACTTGGTCGGATAGTTAGACAAACGACTTGCGCTACCCATGATTCCCATATCAATCGCAGGCGCATAGGCCAAAATCGGTTTTATCGATGAACCGGGACTACGGTGCGTATCAAAAGCATGGTTATTTTGGTTGGTATTATAGTCTAAACCACCGACAAAGCCAAGCACAGCACCAGTTTTATTGTCCATCAAGACATTACCAGTCTGGTTTTCACCCGTGCCATCTTGCAAAAGATAGCCATAATTGGCAACTGCCGACTGCATAGCTTGATAAATCCCTTGATCAATGGTTGCTGTGATAGTAAAGCCACCTTGCTGCAATTTTTGCTCAGCCATTTTTTGATAGGTTTCTTTAATCACATCATTGCCTTGATCGGCTTCAGACACCTTGTCCGTCTTAATCAAATAGTCATAGACCCGTTCAAAAGCTTCATTGTAGACCACGTGATAGAGATAGCCATGGCTCGTTGTCTCCGCTGATGCAGGCGCAATGAACTCTGTCGAAATATCATAGGCGATATAGGCATCATATTCTTTTTTGGAGATGTAGCCATTTCGATAGAGGTTAAAGAGGACATCTTTTTGCCTCGCCAACCCATATTGCATATTTTCCTTAGACTTGAGATTCCCATCTGCACCATAAGGTGTGTAGATAATCGGACTCTGTGGTAAGCCTGCGATAAAGGCTGCTTCTGGAATCGTCAAGTCCTTAGCTGATTTGCCAAAAATCCCTTGAGCGGCTTCTTCAACACCTGCAATATTCTGACCTTTATTATTGCGACCAAAAGGCGAAACATTTAGATAATCTGTTAAAATTTCATCCTTGGTAAAATGCTTTTCAAGCTCCAAAGCATAGACCATTTCCGTCGCCTTTCGTTTAAAAGTCGGCGAATCTCCAAGGACTTGTTGTTTAATCAACTGTTGAGTAATCGTTGAGCCGCCTGAGGATGACCCACCCATTGATTCTCCTAAAATCGCTCTGAAGAAGGCTTTGGGTACCACGCCTTTGTGCTCCTCAAAGTTCTCATCCTCTGTCGCAATCAAAGCATCTTTGAGCGTTTTGGCAATCTGATCACTTGAGACTTTTGTTCTAATCAAATCACTTGAAATGTCAGAAATCGGCTGACCATTGCTATAAGTCATGACCGAAGCTTCATGAATCGTATTGATTTTTTCAGTCAAAAGTTTGCTTGAAGGAACTTTGACATCTGAAATCAAGCTCACCAAATAACCCATTCCTGTTGCGGCACCAAAAATAATCCCGAGACTCAAAATCGTCACAAAAATAACCGACAGACCTCTGACAACGATAAAAATCGTTTCTAAAATGGTTTTCCCATCCGAAGGACTGCTTTTCTTTTCATTTTTTTCATCACGTTTCGCCTTCTTCATCTCGATACGATGTTGCAAGGCTTCACGTTCTTTATCGGAAAATTCTTTACTCATATCACTTATTATATCATAATTTTTTCTTTTACCCACTACTATATGTGCTGTAACCCTTTGTATATGGGGCTTTCGTCTTTTTTTCTGCATATCATTATATTTCGACAATCTGCAGATTGGCCGCTTCTATAGAAAAAATAAGGTTGATAAGAGATACAAAACGATAATGTGGAGTGGATAGAAGATGTAGAACAACCATTTTTCTTTTCTACCTTCTTTACCGTTATACAGATAGATTGGGATAAGTGAAAACAGCATCATCCATTGTTCCTGATGTGGATTTGAAATAAAAATAAATAGACTGACAAGCGCAAGTGCTAAATAAGCACCCAATTTCTTATCTCTAAAGATATGAAACAGCAAAGCAAGTAGGATAAAAATCGGTCCCCCTTCAACTGTTACAGCATTTGGGATAAAGAAGATAAAAGTTTGTTTGATGAGAAGGGGCAATTCTTGGCTTCCTATGACAACTAATGTTATGAACGGTGTCAAGACGAGGAATAGCAACCCTAAGATAGCCTTACCGATATATTTGACTTTTCCGAAAAAGCCATCATATATCCACATGGCACATAAGCCTAAAAATAAAGTGCCAAAGATTGTATTAATCAGCTCTACCCTAGGATTTGGCAAGATAGCTGGGATAAACATGAACACAATCTGACAAATCCAAAAACCAATGAGTAAACTCAGCATATATTTTTTACGATTACGGGTATAATGAAAGCCTTCTGCACTTAAGAACAAGAAAATCGGTGCGACTAATCGCCCTAGCATGGTAAACCACAGCGGAATCCCTTCAAAATAAAACATCTGGTGGATATGGTCAAAGACCATTAAGATAATTCCGATAAGTTTTAAATCAAATGATGTTAAACCTCTTTTGAGGATAGACATAGTATATTCTCCTATTTATTTAATTTCAAGGGAACAAAACATTGTTGTGTGCCTTGACGATATTGAAATTATACACCAGATTCTGGCTTCTTTGCCTTACACTTTCGTAAGCTCAGTGTAAGGTTAGACACTTCAAATGCTTATCAGACAGCATTTAAATCAGCAAATCATCGCCTCACGCCTTAAAATATCTTGTTTTTTTTGATATAATAGACTTAATTTCTAAAAATTAAGCATAACGAGGTTGTCAATAGCGGTAACCTCAAAAGAAGGACGATTGAATATGAATATCTTCGAAGAACTCAAAGCGCGTGGTTTGATTTTTCAAACGACTGATGAAGCGGCTCTAATCAAAGCCTTAACTGAAACTTCTGTCAGCTTTTATACGGGCTATGACCCAACGGCGGACTCGCTCCATTTGGGGCATTTAGTGCCTATCCTAAATATGCGCCGCCTGCAACTTGCAGGACACCATCCAGTGGCGCTCGTTGGTGGCGCAACTGGGATGATTGGCGACCCATCATTTAAAGATGCTGAGCGCTCACTCCAAACCACTGATACCGTGGCACAATGGTCTGAGTCAATCAAGCAACAACTCTCACGTTTCCTGAGTTTTGAAGGCGATAATGCTGCTATCGTAGTCAACAACTATGACTGGTTTGCTAACATGAACGTCCTCGAATTTTTACGTGATGTCGGCAAATACTACACCATTAACTACATGATGAGCAAAGAATCTGTCAAAAAACGGATTGAAACTGGAATTTCCTATACTGAGTTTGCCTACCAAATTCTCCAAGGCTATGATTTCTACCAACTCAATGAAAATCACGGGGTCAACCTCCAAATCGGTGGCTCTGACCAATGGGGGAACATGGTAGCTGGGACTGATTTAATTCGTAAAAAGTCAGGGAACGAAACCCATGTCATTACAGTACCGTTAATCACTGATTCAACCGGTAAAAAATTCGGCAAGTCTGAGGGCAATGCCGTATGGCTTGATGCCGATAAAACATCACCATATGAATTTTACCAATTCTGGCTCAATATCGCTGATGCCGATGCCGTCAAATTCTTGAAAATCTTTACTTTCTTATCGCTTGATGAGATTGATGCCATTGCAAAAACTTTTGAAGCGGCACCACATGAACGTTTGGCTCAAAAAACTTTGGCCAAAGAAGTCGTGACACTGGTACATGGTGCCGCAGCTTATGACCAAGCAGTCAACATTTCACAACAACTCTTCGCGGGCAATGTCAAAGAATTAGCCATCAAAGACATTAAAGCTGGTTTATCTGACGTCGCAAACTTTACTGTCACACCTGATTTCGATGGCAATTTAGTTAATCTACTCGTTGATGCGAAGATTTCCCCAAGCCGCCGCCAAGCGCGTGAAGACATCACCAATGGCGCCATTTACCTCAACGGTGAACGCCAAACTGAGCTTGATTATATCTTGACTGATACAGATAAACTCGAGAATGAGCTGACTGTCATCCGCCGTGGTAAGAAAAAATATACGATTGTGAATTACTGATTGGAATACCTCGTCCCGCTAAGAACATATGAAAAGGGTGACAAAAATTAACTTCATTTTAGCTAAAAAAACTTTAAAAATAGAAAATCGCAAGAACTCCCGTTTAAAAAAGAGTTTCCTGCGATTTTTCTATTTTTAAGGCCTCTGTCCAAACCCTTAATGATGTGCTACTATTAACTCTAAAATTGAACTGTTTAGAATTATCACATCAGGTATCAGAAAATATTAGACTTATTCGACTCCCTTTTGACTCACATCAAGTTACTAACCTCATTTTACACTTTGCAATCAAAACGAATTTCATTCGTTTCAAAATTTCCATATGCTAAAACCGTCTCTTTTTCTAACATATAGTCAAGTAACAGTTTTGAAACCATATATGTACCTAAAAATGAGTTTAAAACTGAGCCACTGTTTGCAATAATCCCATCTTTCTTATTAATAATCAGCGATTTAATCCTATCAATAAACTTTATAGCCGTCTGATGATTTTTAATCAAATATGCCGTTTGAGCTAAAACACCATAACCGCACACAAGAATAGGTCCATTAATTTTATTATCAACTTTGGCTTGAGTTATACTTAACATTAATTCATGATCATCAGAGGCATTTATGAGGATATCTGTATCCGTAAGCCCATCAACTAAGCTATTTAATTCTTTGTAGTTAGCTACAAATTTTGTGTGGACCATTATCTGAATTTTTTCGCCATACCTATCATTTAATACATCAACTTTATATTTTCCTATTTCATTTACTAAATAATTTTGTGCCTCTAAATTTTTTTCTTCAACACAGTCACCGTCAATTAAAACAAAATGATTGAATTTCAACTTACCCAGAACTTCAACCAAGTAACTGCCAGCTGTACCTAAACCGATAATAATAATTCTTTGTTCCGAAACTTTTATTTCATAGTCTTGATAGAATTTTTGCGGAAAAGTATTAACAAACATTTCAATTCTTGTTAATGGCTCCACTGTTCCAGAAATCCAGTATCCATAACCTTTGTTTTCTAAAAACAGAAGAATGTCATCTTTTTGCGTTTGTGATATTAATGTGTAGTCATTTACTTCTTCACTAGTTTTTGGTGTGCTAATAAACTGCAAAAATGAAAAAAGGCTTCATTATCATCAGTATTAATTGATGTATTTAAACAATTATTACCATGATATATCTCGATTCCTGATTCTTTTTTCATCCAAATCAATTCTGATTTCAATCTAAATTGTTTCATTTTTTACTCCTTTGATTAGTTGTTAATATTAAGGTAAGTGCCACTAGAGAGAACATAAAGAAAATACACCATGAAATTTTTACATGCCACAAGGTAAGACTTGTAAATATAACTGTCCCAACTGGAATTGATAACATGAACAGGGTATCAAGAAAAGCACCAGTTTGCGCCAATACTTCAGGTGCTAAAGCGTTCAATAATTGTGATGACAATTTAGGATTAATTTTACCTATCACATACCCGATAAAAGCGATAAATATTGTACTCATTAAAGGCGGAAACTGTAAGATATTTATCATTGAAAAAAATATTAAAATAGTCGATACAAGCGAAATTAATGTAGTGAGTGAGAATTTTGAAAAAACATCATTTGGCAATAGACTACTGATAATCACACCTAAAATATAAGAACTTTGCAAGATTAAAACAGAAGTACCAAATTGAAGATTGAAAATTGGCTTATCCAATAAAACAATATTAAAAATTGGCAAAATGGCACTACCTAATACATTAATCAGAATAATACAACCTAATATCCTAGCAAAACCAGTTGTCCCTTCTTTACCAAATATTTGCTTTGTGTTTGATAAAATTGCTTTCATTTTTGAAATAAGAGAACTTTTATTATCCTTACTAACAGCAGAGATAAATTCAAAAGACATCTCTTTTCGTATGACAATCAGTGCAAAAACTGACAATAAAAAAGTTATAGCATTTACAATAGCAACAAGTGAAAAATTTTGATAACTAGCAGTCAGTAGCCAAACCCCCAAAATTTGACCAAGTAAAGAACTGATATAAGTAATAAATTGCTTAAAAGAAAATGCCGACATCATCGCATCTTCTGAAACATTTTTTTGAATGATAGGCATTTTCAGACCACGCTCAAAATTACTAAATATATCAGATATGATATTAATAAAACACACTGCAGAAAAAGCAAGATAGGACATATTCCTTTGAAGTAAAGCGACTAAAATAAATAAAAATGCCTGAATAAAGCCAAGACTAATCGTCCACTTCACTTTTTTCTCAGTCTTATCAGCCTTTATCCCCACAGAGATTTGAAAAAATATAGGAATAAGCATAATCGCATTGGCAACAAAAACCATAAATTTTGGATTGGGTAGTGTTGCAGCAAAGATAACAAAAACAATATTATAGATTGAGGCACCCGAATTATTTAAGAAATCAGAAATTGTTAGCCACCTAAAAACTCTATTTTTTAAAAAAAGGTTCATGAATTCTCCATAGTAATTTGAAAAAGCGATGAATATAAATCAC
Source organism: Pseudolactococcus yaeyamensis (assembly GCF_054658615.1). Classification (NCBI taxonomy): domain Bacteria; kingdom Bacillati; phylum Bacillota; class Bacilli; order Lactobacillales; family Streptococcaceae; genus Pseudolactococcus; species Pseudolactococcus yaeyamensis. Next base: position 55,633 of record NZ_BAAGGP010000005.1, on the reverse strand, counting down.
TTCATATTCATCGCCGTTTAATTTTATGCAATGATAGAAATCATAATATCTCCATTGCTATCCAATACATGTTTTTCTTCAAACTTCATATTTTTTTCCTCCTCCCCAACAATAATCTAGCTGTCACTCTTGTTCAGCTCTTGTAAGTCATTTCGAACTAACTTACAAAATAATTATATCACGCCAAACATCCCTATACGAAAAGTTGCTAACTTGCAACACTTTTTGTTATAAACCGTTGCAAGTTAGCAACATTACGTTTTCGCTTTTTAAATTTGATAAAATATGACTATCAATAGTAAAGGAAAGGAATTCTAATCATGATTTTTAAACTACTTAATCTGTTTGGTATTTTAGATTTTTAATTTAAACAAAACACCAGTATTTTAACAAGCTACTGGTATTTTTATTTAGGTATAGTTGACTAGAAGAATCTCAATTCTTTTCGCTAATACTGATGCATCTAATTTTTTTAAAAACTGAATATCCCTTTCAATATCCGTCAAAATCTCTGATTTTTCTTCTTGACGATAGCAAGAAATTTTTTTAAAAATAGAAACAGCAATTCTCTCTACTGTATCGTTTGGTTTTAATAGTACTTCAAGTTTCTTTTCAAACACATCTGCATAGCTAAACTTTCGATGAAGAATCATATGAACATATAGATTTACAACTGTTCGCTTAACGATATGAGCATTGTAAGGTAACTTTTTATAAAATTTATCTTTTTTCAATAAATTTAAACCAAGTTGGTACACTAAATTAATATCTAAAGTTTCCAAAACCATCGCAAAAACATTAACATCAAATACTGTCCACTCTTCAATATCTGTTAAATGTTTATCAATAAACAGACATTCCTCATCTGTTAGCAAATTTTTTCCCGACAAATCTTTGATTGCACACTTAGCCAAAATATTGAAAATCTTTTTCTCTTTTGTTCTAGGTTTTGGTAGAATCAGGGCTTTCAAGCCCTCTATATCTTGAGTAACAATATAAGACTGTAATTTTTCACCAAACCTATGTAAATTACCACCCTCAAAATTTCCGATTGTCAAGAAAAATTCGCTCGCAGTCATATTTAAACCGTTAATCGCATGCATAAAACCGTCTAACAATAACATTTGTGTCCCATTTTCAAATCTTGAAACCTGTGATTTATTCAGATGATCACTTGTGACGTCTCCCATAGTGTAACCCCTAGACTCCCGTACCTTTCGATAGTGAACACCTAAATCTTTAAAATCTAACATCTATCTTTCTCCATTATTTTACTTAACAAATACATATAAAATAGCATAACAGAACGAACACAAGCAGAGAAATAGTAACCGCTATCATTTACTGCCTACTGAAATTATACAAATTTTCAGAATATCTGTCAATTATTTATATCAAAATATTCAGACAATATATCATCAAATCATCTTAAAAATGATGTAATTTATGACTGTGACAAAAAACTGTATGAAATCTGCCCTTTTAAAAACAGATTTCATACAGTTTTAATTACTAATAACTTCTACATAACTGATGCAGATTTTTTCCGCGTCATTAAACGATAAACAGACAGTCCCCAAGCAAAGACGACCAAGGCGAGTGCCACATAGAAAGCCATGTGCATACCGTGAAGAAAGACTTGCGGTTGTGACTTGACATATCCGGACACGCGGTGTCCGATTTGTCCTGACATGGCAACAAATAAAACCGTTGTCGCTAAGGTTGTCCCTAAGACAAAGCCGAGGTTTCGTCCCAAGGCGTTGACTGACCCTGCAATTCCCAGATATTTGGTCTCCACCGTGGACATGACTAAGGCGTTGTTAGGGCTTTGGAAAAAGCCGACGCTGCCACCATGAATAAACAGGATTAACATCACGAGTGGTAATGCTGTGACCTGCCCAATCATGAGGTAGCCGAGTTGGACGATTAAGACACCTGAGATGGCAAAAAAAGTGATGTTTTCCTTGTCAAATTTATCAGACAAAACACCTGCTATCGGGCTGAAAATGAACATGCCAACAGGATAAGCCATCATCACCATCCCTGCAAAACCAGCAACAGCCCCACGGTAATCTTGCAGGTAGAAAGGCATGAGGATATTTACAAAACTACCTGCTGTAAACATGGTCATACTGGTCAAGACACTCATACTAAAGAGCTTGCTACTGAAAATATTGAGATTCAGCAAGGGTTTATCGACTGTTTTTTCTGTATGAATGAACCAAACAAAAAGTGCAATCATGGTAATAAAACTTAGGATAACTGGCAGGGTCATGAAACCTTTGGCTTGCCCCAGACTGACTGCGACGAAAAAGGCCACAATCATCAGAAACATCTGCGTTGCTCCAAGTAAATCAGCATCTTTCACGCTACCTGAGCCCGGATCTTCCGGCAAAGCTTTGCGACCGATGAGATAGGCAACGACGCCCAAAGGCACATTAATCCAGAAAATATATGACCAACTCGCAAATTGCAGAATAAACCCACCAATAGCAGGCCCCGCAATGGCACCAAGACTGACAAACATAGACATGATACTCATGGCTCTGGATCTCAAAGCCGGCTCAAAAAGCTGACTGGTGATGCCGAAACTATTAGACATGGTCATTGACGCACCAATCGCCTGAACAATTCTCGAAAACAGTAGAAAATGTAGTCCCAGATTAATTCCTGCGAGAAGTGAGCCTAGGGTAAAAATCAAACTACCCATACTAAAAATTCTCGTTTTACCGACCAAATCTCCGAGTCTGCCAAATAACAGAATCAAGCCTGAAATAACGACCAGATAAATGGTTACTGACCAAGTCACTTGCCCCATATCGAGGTGCATTTCCCGTGCCATACTTGGCAGGGCAATGTTGACAATTGACCCATCAAGGGTTGACATGAACGTGAAAATACCTAGCGCTAGTAGTCCCGGAAATTTTTCTTTGCTAAACATAACTGACCCACCTTTTTCTATAATAAATCTTGAATGGCTGCCTCAAGCGCATCAACCTGTGTTTCCCCTGTAATCTGACTGACCATCATCCCATCAACTGCTCGTTTGACTAGATTATCAATGTCCATACGCGCCTCGAATTTCTCAGCGTTTTCAAGCTTGGGATTGGTCTTAGGTTGTGGTGGCGCAAAAATCGTACAGCAGTCTTCAAATGGCTGAATGGAAATATTAAAGGTATCAATCTTCTCAGCTAATTCGATAATTTCCAGCTTATCCATGGTCACGACCGGTCGAATGACTGGCGTTGTCGTGACTGCATTGATAGCTGTCATTGAGCCTAATGTTTGACTGGCGACCTGACCCAGACTTTCCCCATTGATAATGACTTGACCATTGCGACGCGCCCGAATTTCATCGACGACACGCATCATAAAACGACGCATGACTGTCATCAAATAAGGCATGGGCACTTTTTCTTTGATTTCTTCTTGAATTTCAGTAAATGGTACTTCGATAAATTGAATATCGCCACCAAAAACAGTCAGCTTGCTGGCTAAATCTTTGGCTTTTTTGAGCGCACCGGGACTGGTATAAGGTGGGCTCGCAAAATGCACAGCCTCGATTTCAACGCCACGTTTCAACGCTAAATATCCCGCTACAGGCGAATCAATGCCACCAGACAACATCAACATCCCTTTACCAGCCGTTCCGACAGGTAAACCACCCGCGCCCTTAATTGTTTCATAACTCAGATAAGCAAAGTCAGGACGGATTTCAACACGCAAATCAATATCTGGCTTTTTCATCTGGACTTTGGCATGTGGTACTGCCATGATAACCGTATGCCCCAACTCGCGGTTTAACTCAGTACTATCCAGCTCGAAGTCATGGTCAGAACGCTTGGCTGTGATTTTAAAGGTCATGCCTTCTTGATAGACTTCAGTCATCAACGCAGCCACTGCTGCTTCAATCGCTGGCATATTTTTATCTACTTTGATGGCAGGCGAAAAATTTTGGATACCAAACACCTTGACTAATTTCTCAGCCAATGGACCATAGGCTGCACCATTAAGGAAGATATGCGCTCGGTCTCGCTCGGCCTTGACTGAAATCGTTGGAAATTCTGTTAAAACCTCCCGAATATTTTTAGCAAGTCGACCGATAAAGCGCATCCGATTCTTGCCCTTGGTTGACAGCTCGCCATAGCGAACCATAATTTCTGAATAATTTAAATTTGTCATGATTACTTTCTATTGTATTTTTTGAAATTTAGCGTGGAGTTGTTTGAAAATCGTCAAAAATTGCTCGATTTCCGCCATGTTATTGGTCTCATCTAGGGAAATGCGGACAGCTGATGTCGCAAGTTTAGGCGATACTTTCATCGCCGTTAGGGTACTTGACGCCAGCCCCGCCTTAGATGAACAGGCACTTGTCGTTGAGATGTAAATCTCGTGTGCTTCAAAACCATGCACCAAGACTTCCCCACGGACACCTTTGAGGCCAAACGTGATGATATTCGGTACAAAGTTATCCCGCTGACTAAAGACGACAACAGCCGAATATTCAGCCAGTGCTGTCAACAAGACTTCTTTCATCGCCGACAACTTCACAAGTTTAGTCTCTGAGTCTGCTAGCACCATACGTAAAGCCTTAGCTGTTGCTGCAATTCCTGCCACATTTTCCGTCGTTGAGCGTTGATTATTTTCTTGACCACCACCTGTTAACAGGGGTTGCAGTTTTTTCCCTTTTTTAATGTAGACAAAGCCCACACCGCGCGGACCATGAAACTTATGTGCTGAAAAAGTTGCAAAATCAACACGTTCAGGTAAAAACTCAAGCACGTCTAACTTACCAACCGCCTGCACCGCATCCACATGAAAAGAAATCGTTGGTTTATCCGCTAACAAGTCACCAATCTGACGAATTGGCTCAATGGTTCCAATCTCGTTATTGACAGCCATGATTGAGACTAAAATCGTTTCTTTTTTGATCAAGGCTGCAAGCACATCGAGTTTAACAAAACCATGGCTATCAACAGGGGCAAAATCCACCTCAAAGCCTTGTGTGGCAAGCCATTCTGCAGATGCTTTAACAGCAGGGTGTTCAACACTTGAGACAATGATATGGTTACCATAGACACGCTTTTCAAATGCCACACCTTTTAAAATCCAGTTATCGCCCTCTGTGCCGCCTGAGGTAAAGTAAATTTCCGATGCTGCTTTGCCGAGTAAGTCGGCAATTTGCTTGCGAGCTGCCTCTAGCATTCGCCCAGCGACTGTCCCTAGATTATGTAAACTAGACGGATTGCCCATGATTTTGGTGGCAACGTCAGTATAGGTTTTCAGGACTGCGGGATTAATTGCCGTCGTCGCTGAATTATCGAAATAAATCATGTTTCTTCCTTTTTATTAAAATTTCAAGCTAATTTCTGTCAAAATAGATATTAACAAGCCTGTGCAAGTTCAGAAATTTACGCTACGTCACATACTGCTTTCACTATTATATTTTGAACTTGAAAATAACTGCGAGTTCGCAGTTTTTATTTGGGTCTATACTCTAGGAAATCATAGAGTAAGTTGGATTGATTATCATTCATTGAATAGTTTTCTAGGGCATTGACATTTTTTCGCATCACTTTGGCTTCTCGCGCTGTCAGCAAGCCTTGCGCCTCATATTCAAAGATAAATTTTCGCTCTAGGTAGTAACCACGCATCATCTCGTCCAAATTATTCGGTCGTGTTTTAGTAATAATTCGGGTAATGAAACCTCCCGTTGCCACTTGCTCTGAGGCGCGCAAGCGTTCTGATTGAAGATAATTAATCAGATCAGCATTGTAGACCCCTTCCAAACTCTCTAAAGCATCCAAAATGAGGCTTGTATTATTGAAATAGAGGTCGCGAATTTCCGTTTTCGAGTCACCTACCAACTTCTGGATATTTTTTCGATTGCGTTTAAAATGAATATTAGTATGTAAAATATGACTTAAAACCAAGCGAATCGCCCGTAGAAAAATGGCGACTGCAAAGGCTAAACTTGAAACAAATCTATGAACAATTGAGCGTTCTAGCTCTTTCAAATACTGTTGGTAAATCCGATATGTCTTAATCGTAATCTCATTATTCCGAAAGGCATTTTCCAGACCTTCATTTTCAAGCCGAAGAATCAAGAGCTGTAAATCATTAAATTCTGCGGTCATTGTCGCTGATTCTTGATTAATAATCAATTTTTGAATTCTCGCCTGATAATTATCAATCGTTGCGATATAGCCAAGTTTATTACGACCTTTTTCGGACTCTTGTTCAAGTTTTTCAACGACGCTGGTCAAAATGGCAATTTTAGCGACATTATCAACCTTTTCTTCTTTTTTAGGCGCAATGATGGGTAACACCAAAATCCCCGTTAAGAAACTGGCAACGGTCACAGATGCTGCAAGAAAGATTAGCAATGAATACTTTTGAGCAACGGCTTCTGGTAACAATAAAATCGTCGCAATAGACACTGTCCCCTTGACACCAGAAAAAGTCAGAAGCAAAATATCATCAACATAACGCACAAATTTCTGACGACGTTTTTTAGCAATCACCGCATAATAGACACTTAAACTCACATAACGTAGCATAAATAAAGTCGCTGTTAAGACTAAAACCGTGAGGAGTAAGCGGAAATTATCATAATAAGCATTGCTAATAATGGGAGTCATGATTTGTTGCAATTCAATGCCTAAAAACAAAAAGACAATCGAGTTCAAAATGAAGGTCACGGCATTCCAAACGGTTTTCGAGACACTTTCGACCTGAGCATCAAATAGCGTGATTTTTTTGAAACCACTAGCCTGCATGACACCGGCGACAACAACAGCAATAATCCCTGAAACATGAAATTCTTCTGCTAGGAAAAAAGCCAGTAAGGGGAGCATAATCTCCAACATCAGATAACCCGTGACATCCTGCGCCGCGACATCTTCCATCAGGGTCAGAACAGTCCGATTCAACCAAGCCACGAGAAAACCAACTAGTGCTCCCCCAATGGCTGACAGTGCTAAGCTACCAACGGCTTTCCCAAGAGAAAACTCTCCTGTGGTCAACGCTAATATCGCAAACTGAAAGGCGATAATACCCGAGGCGTCGTTAAAAAGTCCTTCGCCTTTTAAGACAGCAATAATCCGTTTTTGAAAATCGAAACGCTCAGAAAGCGAACTCACTGCCACTGCATCCGTCGGTCCCAAACTGGCACCGAGGGCAAAACAGGCAGTTAAAGGAATGGCGGCATAGAAATTGTGGCTAATCATCCCGACGATAAAGGTTGTCAAAAAAACAACAGGGAAAACAAGTAGCGTTACCGTGCGGCCATGCTTGATAATCCCTCTGACATCGGCTTCTTCCCCCTCCCTAAATAAAAGGGGACCAATGACAAAGGCCAAAAAAAGCTCCGAATTGAGCCGCAACACATTTCCTGCCCCAAAAACACCTAAAATCAGACCAAAGACAACTTGAATCAAGGGGAGAGGAAGTTTAGGAAAAACCTTATTGATGACATTGGAAACAATGAGTGCGACAAAAAATATAATGACATAAAATACCGTATGAATCACTCGTTTATGCGCTCCTTTCACTCTTTATCTTAGCGAGCAATTACGCTCACTTGCTTGCTAATCTGAATAACTCATCCTAATGTATCACTTTAATAGCACGCTAAAAGCATGCCTTAGTGGTTATTTTTCTCGTCCAATAATTTTTTGAACAAGGCTTTTTTCATGGCTAACTTTTGATCAAATTTTTGAGCTGATTTTTTATCCAAAGTCGCCCGACAGCGTTTAATTTCTAATTCTGATAATTGTCGTCGCAAACGTGCTTTTTGATTATCTCGACTGCGAAAGCGATCTAAAAATGATAATTTAGCTGCCATAGCAGTCTTTAATTCACTTTTATCATGATTTTCTAGATAAAGCTCGCGCATATGTTGAATTCTTTGTTCAAATTCATCATCAGACAACTTTTTCATTTCTTCTCTCCATATGATTGATTGATAAGGCTTATTATAGCACAAAAGGAACCTACACGCCAACGCCAGAACACGCTAGACTCCAAAATCTCCTAAACTAGTTTTTCTTTTACTTTTCCACAAAATGAGCATATAATAAAAGTAGAGGGTATGACTGGTTTCTACCCCATTACCAAGCTCAAAAGGCAACACAAACAGAATACATGGAGGAAAAAGCTATGCTTCAAGAATATAAGAAAATTTTGGTGGGGATTGATGGTTCTGTTGAGTCTGCCAATGCTTTTGATCGTGCAGTTGCTGTCGCACTCAGAAATGATGCAGAACTTTTACTCGTCAATATCATTGATTTGCGCGCCTTCCAGAGCATCTCAACCTACGATACGATGGTCGCCGAAGACACTAAAAAGGGAGCGGAACAACTCATCGCCGACTTTGCCGAAGAAGCAAAAAAAGCTGGTGTCAATCAAGTTCATAGCCGAGTCGAATTCGGCTCTCCAAAAGTCATGATGTCAACGACAATTCCTAAAGAAGAAAACGTTGATCTGATTATGATTGGTGCGACCGGCTTGAGCTATATTGAACGCTTGTTCATCGGATCTGTTGCGCAATATGTTGCCACTCACGCCAAATGCGATATCCTAATCGTCCGTTAAAAATGAAATCAGAACTCGAAAAAAGTTCTGATTTTTTTGATAGAGAGGCACAGATCCTCAGACTTAAAGTTGTGTGCTGTTTAATTTAGCAATCTCAATAATGGTATCAACTGCTGCCTGCATGGTTTGCACGCTCACGAACTCAAAACGACCGTGCATATTTTCACCACCCGCAAAAATATTCGGCGTTGGAATACCCATAAATGAAATTTTAGATCCATCTGTCCCACCACGGACAGGCTCAATTTTCGGTGTGATCCCTAAGTTTGTCATCGCAGTTTCAGCAAGTGTGACAATCGACATATCTTTCTCAATCACTTCAGCCATGTTGTAATATTGATCTTTCAAGACAACATTGACACGGTCTTCATCATAAGTCGCATTCATTTTTTCAGCAATTGCTAGAAGGTCTGATTTCATTTGCTCGAAAGTCGTCCGATCATGGTCGCGAATGATGTAAGTCATCGTCGCAGCTTCTGGCGAACCAGTCAAAGTTGCCAAGTGGTAGAAACCTTGACGACCATCAGTCAGTTCCGGACGTGCTGTTTCTGGCAACTGATTATGGAAATCATTAGCCAACTGCAAGGCATTAATCATCTGATTTTTAGCTGTCCCCGGGTGGACATTACGCCCCGTAATCGTGATGACAGCTGATGCGGCATTGAAAGTTTCGTATTCCAACTCGCCAAGCGGACCACCGTCGATGGTGTAGGCAAAGTCAACATCGAAATCAGCAACGTCAAATAAATCAGCACCTGTCCCGATTTCTTCATCTGGTCCGAAGCCAACACGAATTTCACCATGTTCAATCTCAGGGTGTTGAATCAAGAAATCGGCTGCTGTCATGATCTCAGCAATACCTGCTTTGTCATCAGCACCAAGCAAAGTTGTCCCATCTGTTGTAATTAAGGTTTGGCCTTTATAATTGGCTAGATTAGAAAAGTCTTTAGCATCCAATGCGTAACCACTTGTCCCAAGTGGGATTGGATTGCCATCATAATTTTCGATGATTTGTGGCTTGATACCGTCAGCGTTAAAATCTGCTGTATCCACATGGGCAATCAAACCTATTTTACGGACTGGTTTAGCAGTCGTCGCTGGAATTGTCCCAATGACATAGCCATTGCTTTCTAAATAATGGACATTCTCTAAGCCGATTTCACGCATTTCATCAGCCAACATGGCTGTGAAGTCGACTTGTGACTGTGTCGTTGGAACTGTTGTACTTGTTTCGTCAGAGCGCGTATTGATTTTGACGTAACGTAAAAAACGGTCTAACATCATATTTTCTGTCATCATTTTCCTCATTTCTTAGGTGTTCATACCCCATTTGCATGAAAAAACTTTCAACCCTGAAGTCGAAAGTTTTCATTTTTATGCTTGATTAAGCTTTTTTAGCGACTGGGTAAACAGATACTTTTTTCTTATCGCGACCGAAACGTTCGAATTTTACAACGCCTTCGATTTTAGCGAAAAGTGTATCGTCACCACCACGGCCAACGTTTTCACCTGGATGGATTTTAGTACCGCGTTGACGGTAAAGGATTGAACCGCCAGTCACAGTTTGTCCGTCAGCAGCTTTAGAGCCAAGACGTTTAGATTGTGAATCACGACCATTGGAAGTTGAACCACCACCTTTTTTGTGGGCGAACAACGATAGATTCATTTTCAACATAGGGTTTTTCCTCCTTGATTTAATGTAGGATATTGTTTTGCTCTCAAAATCTAACCAAAACAATTCACTTGATAGATACCCTTAGGTAACTTTGATGAAACTGCTATATTCTGCTTCTTGGGCAATGGCGCTAACACCATTTTCAAAGTTTTGCAATAATATCTGAGCAATCTCAGCTTGTTTGTCGGATAAATCTGACAAGATTTCACAATCGAGAAAGCCACCTTCGACTTCGTCCACCTCAACTAAAGGTTGAAAATGAGCGATTGTCTCCAGCGAATTTACCGTTGTAATCGCAAGACTTGAAACGCCAGCACAAACAATGTCGTGCGCCATTTTGCCATTAAAGGCGTGTCCTGTGATTACAAAACGTGTAATCTGGTCATCTTTTCGACTAAACTTGATGTTAATCATCTGACTAAAATCCCACGATTAAGCGTTGATTTCTTTGATGACAACTTTTGTATACGGTTGACGGTGACCTTGTTTACGGTGTGAGTGTTTTTTAGGTTTGTATTTGAAAGTCACAACTTTCTTTTGTTTACCTTGTTTCTCAACTTCTGCGACAACAGTTGCACCAGATACGAATGGTGCCCCAATCACAGTTTTTTCACCGCCAACAAGTACAACTTCGTCAAAAGTGACAGTAGCACCAGCTTCAACGTCCAATTTCTCAACGTAGATTGCTTGTCCTACTTCAACTTTGACTTGTTTCCCGCCAGTTTTTACGATTGCATAAGTCATTTGCGTGTTTCCTCCTTATATAATATGTTAGACTCGCCTTGGTAGGTGGAATGACTTCACTTAAGTATAGCTCTGGAAATTGCTTTTGTTCAGTTTGAGATAAAATTTTCTTAGACAAGGAAATCCGCCGAAGGCTTGCTAGTGCAAGTCAAGAAGGATTAACGACGGCTAAGGAGATCTTAGCAAAAATGGGCAAAACTGAATTTTAAGGGCTATACTTATACCTAACTTCGTGCGGTTGTACTCTTGAAAGCTATGAAACTCACAAAGACAACGTCATTATTATACCAAAAACAAATGACCTTGGCAAGTATTTTAAAAAATAAATAAATAAAACAGCAGTTTTAAATATCTCTTGTAATTTGTTATAATGGTAGTAATTATCAGTAAATATGAACCTTTAGAAAAACTATTTGAAACTTCAGGAAAAAGATGAAGTTACCTTAACCTTTTTAGAAATCGAAACTATCTTGGATGACGAATTACCAGACTCTCTGAGAAACAAGTCTTTTGGTTGGCTCGGAACAGCAGAAAAAGCACCTACACATGTCTGGAAAAAAGCTTGGGAAAATGCTGGTTATAGACCACTTTACCCTACTGACATCATAACAGATAAAAGAGTCACATTTAAAAAAATTTCAGACCTATACAAGTGAGTGACACAATAAATCATCTATCAAAAAAACTTACATGGATAAAAAAGATTATCTTGGTTAGGTTGCATTAATCGACAATTATTATTAAACAAAATAATATCACAACCAATTTTCCCAAACGAAAACTTGACTGGTACATCTGGTCACAAAATCGAAAAAGTAACACAATAACATTATCTCGCCAGCAAGGAGCTAACATTGCGCAAAATACTCATCATTGAAGACGACACTAACATCTGTCAATTACTTGATTTATTATTAAAAGACAGCTACCAACTCACGATTGCTCATACAGGAACTGAAGGGTTATTGCAAGTCACGCAAGGACAGTTTGACTTGATTTTGCTTGATTTGATGTTGCCCGGTGTGACTGGCGAAAGTGTCTTGACGACGATTCGTAAAGCAAGTCAGACACCGATTATTATCACGACGGCGATTGATGATAAAGCGAAAATCGTTGAGTTGCTGAAAAATGGTGCTGATGATTATATCACGAAACCTTTTAATCTGGATGAATTGCAGGCACGGATTGAGGTACAGCTCCGTAAAAGCAGTCATGAATTACCACAAAAGCAAACGCTGTCCTATAAAAATCTATGCTTAGATGCTGAAAATCTAGCACTTAAAATTGGCGAAAACCAACTGACCGTTGCCCAAAAAGAATATCAAATCATGGCACTGCTCATCAATCACCCGACTAAGATTTTTACCAAAGAAACACTTTACGAGCGAGTCTGGCAAGAAAGTTATCTGGGTGGCGAAAATACCTTGAACGTTCATCTCAGCAATCTGCGTAAGAAACTAAAGGCTGCTGATCCAGATAATGACTACATCGAAACCGTTTGGGGCATGGGCATTCGCCTAGTAAAAGAAAGGGGTTGATATGATCATTTTCCTAGCAATTCTCCTTTTTCTCATCGTCATTTTGGTCGCTTATCTGGTGCTTGTCCTCATTGATTTACAGCAAATCACGCGCCAAATCACTTTTATTGCCGAAAAAGAAACGAATGCCGAAATCACGTCAACAACGAAAAATCCTTGGATTAAAAATTTGTTGAACGAAAACAATCGTTTGATTCGCAAAAATAAGACCTTTCACCGTGAACAAGTCAAGAAAGATAAACTCCTCCATGAGCTTTTGACCAACTTGACACACGACTTGAAAACACCGCTAACGGTCGCGTCTGGCTACACGCAGCTGCTTGAAAAAACGCTCCCCGCTGAAAATCGTGACATTGTGACTAAAATCGACGGTAGCCTTGCAAGTATTAAGCGCTATGTTGACTATCTCATGAGTTATAATATGATTCAGGAAAAAAATATCGCCCTTCGTTTGGAGAAGGCAAATATTTCTGAAATCTTGCGCGAAAGTCTTTTTCTCTATTACGAAAGTTTTGAGGAACGCCTGATGACACCGCAGTTTGAGCTACTCGAGCAGCACTATGCCATTATTGATGTCATCATCTTACAACGGATTTTTCAAAATATCCTTGGCAATGTCCTGAATCACGGTAAAGATTTCCTCAAAGTCAGCATGACCCAACCCGATGATCAGCACCTAAAACTCAGTTTTTCAAATGGTTTACAAGCCAAAATTGACAATCCTGAGCTGCTATTGGAACGTTTCAAAACAAATGACTCTTCTCGTACCAACAAAAGTACTGGACTTGGACTCAATATTATTCAAGAACTCTGCCATCTGATTAATATCACGCCTGCGATTGGAACAAGTGATACTGAGTTTAAAATTGAGCTTGTTTTGCAAGTCAATTAAACAGTCATACAGAAAAAATCGCAAGCCAGACATTTTCTAAAATGTCTGGCTTGCGATTTTTGATTCAATTATTCGTTAAAACTCCCTTTTCTGGAAATTCCGATAAGCCATAAATACAATCACGCCTGTAATGGCGACTAGATAAATGACTTGAAAAATGGCAATGCCGATGATATTACCTTGATTTGCTAGCGCACTATCATAGACTAAACACCCTGGAATCCAACGAGCAATTTTCTCAACATTAGTCAACTGAATAGATAAAAGATTGGTAATAAAAATTATCACTAATACCGCATTCCCTTTTTTGATGAAAGAAAGACTTGCAATCACAAGCATTAAACAAACATAGTAAATGATATTGTAACTTGTGATAACTATTATTCCCCATATACTGAATCCACTTACTCTAGAAAAATATTCACTGCCAACGATAAAAAGTTGATAGCCTAGTCCTGTCATGAGCATACAAATCAAAAGAAATGTAAGGGTGATAAGAACTGTCGTCCAGAGTTTACTCATAAAAATACGCTTTTTTTGTTGAGGTCCGATGATTTGATAAATAATTTTATCTGTCTTAATCTCATCTGAAATATAAGTATTAATATAAAGTACTAAAAACAAGAGAAAGATAAAAATTTGCCAGATCAAGGAGAAAGAGATGTTTGTGATATACTCAAAAAGTGTGAGTTGAGCAACCTCTCCATTTGTAGCATCTAAAGAGAAACTTTCCTTGGCATAAATAAAACAAAACGAAATTAGTATGGGTATCGTCGTCAAGACTAGTCCAACATAAGTCAATTTATTTTTTAAAATTTTATATAATTCCGCTGAAATTAAAGTTTTCATTTAAAACTCCCTCTTTAAAAATTTCGTTCGACTGATAAAGATAAATAGTAAAGCAATAAAAGTCAAAAGTAGATACTGATTCGCCATAATATCTGATATATTAGGATTTTTTTCTATTAAATCGCTAATTGCAATAGAACCAGGAAAATAAGTATAAAGTTTAGCATTTTGAGATAGATTTGCTGTCACAATCGCTAATAAAAACATAACACAAACCATGACTTTTTCCATACCCAAGAACGACAAGGAAATAGCAATAATCTGAAAACAAACCACATAGAACAAGTAAAAAAATAACATTTTTCCGTAATAACGGTCATCACTAGAACCCGCAATCTCAGTATTAAAGATAAAAACGTAATAACCAATGATTGCAAAAAGACTTGTCAAAAGATTAAAGGTAAGCGTCACACCAATCCCTAAAAGCATTTTAACTGCGTAAAGTTTTGCCTTCATCTTTTTACCAATCACTTGATAAATAATTCTATCCGAATTAATCTCTTCAGAAATAAAGGAGTTAAAACACAGGGCTAATAAAATAGTACCAATTGGCATATCGTAAGATAGAACAGTAATTGTGCCACTAACATAACGTAATAAACTAAATGTTCCTTTACCACCAAATTCAATTCCTTTAAAATCACTCACAAAAATTGCTGAGAGTAAAAAGGGAATAATCGAGGCAAATAATAAGCCTAGTAAAAGTTTATTGCCTTTTAATTTATAAAATTCAGCTTTAAGCAGATTAATCATTTAAAAACACCTCATCTATAATATTTTCTTGATTTTCTATTTTGATAATCTCAATATCCTGAGCAGCCAATTCGACAACTTTTTCAACCAAGGCTTTGACATGTTTAAAGCGCATTTGACTACCACCTTTTAAGGTCATCTGATAGCTATCTTCATTTTGCACACCTTCAAGTAAATTATGATTTTTGATAAAATAGTAACTATCAAAAAGTTTCGACATTTCAGCAATCTGGTGAGTTGAGATGACAATACTTGTATTTTGCATTTTAGCAATGTCTTGGATTGTAGCCAAGAAATCAGCGATTCCATTTGGATCTAGACCAACCAAAGGTTCGTCAAGAATCAACAGTTTACGTGGGACAATAATCGCTGCCGCAAGTCGTAAACGTTGTTTCATACCAAATGAGAATGCGCCGACTTTTTTCTTCCCTGTCTCTGCAAGACCAACTTTGGTTAAAACGTTAGCGATTTCTTCTTTAGTATAGTCATAACCCGCATAGTAGCCTAGAATTTTTAAATTTTCAGCAGCTGATAGGTAATTAAATAAATCAATTTCAAGTAAGAAACCAACGTCCTTTTTAATATCTAAACCTGTAATGATTTCACCTTCTGATAGTTTGATAACGTCCAATATTGCCTTAAACAATGTCGTTTTCCCACTACCATTTGCCCCGATAAGACCGATAATCTTTCCAGATTCAATCTGTAAATTCAAATTTTCCCAGATAAGCTTGTCGCCAAAAACTTTTTTACCATTTTTAATTTCTAAAATCATATCTTCTCCTATGTAAATAGCCAAGTGAGCAAGTACTCACTTGGCTATCTCTATTCCTAATTTATTTCATTTAATTTAAATCGTCTAACGCAATGGTCTTGACTCATGTCTAATTCTTTTTTGACACCAGACGGTTAACACCTGAACATAGAAGTGTCAACAAATAAAATGGTACAAAACTATAAACAAGTCTTTCAATCATGCTTTGGTTGGCATCTGATGTGCTGACGGCATCTAATTGCCCCATATTAGCAATCATTTTATTCGTGTCAAACCCTTTCTCGTAAAGCATAACCGCTAGAACCTCAACACTAACGATGAGCAAAAATGCGACTAGTTTCGTTTTGACATCGTATTTTTTAAATAAGCTCATGTTCAGTAAAGCAAACAGTAAAGTAATCAAGGATAAAACACCAATATAAACCAAGAAACTAATAGATCCCCGATTAAGAAAGAGTGTCCCCATGGCAAACATTAAAACAAGCGCAACACATTTTTCAAACAGACCAACTGATAATTTTTCTAAAGTCATTTTTCTTTTTCTCCTAATAATTTTTCATACGATGTTATAATTCTTTATGTTTAATCACAAAGACACTTCCGACTATTGACAGTAGGATAGTAATACTCCCGACAACAAGATATGGGATACTCTCATTTAGCGTCAGCTGATTCAAGCCAATCATTTGAGCAAAGCCAAAGAAATCAAAGTATTTGATATTTTCCCATTTTGTTACAGATGCAGTAATTTGCATAATTAAAGGATACATGACAGTGAAGACCGCAGCAAGCACTGAACTTTGTACCGAGATTAAAATCAAGGTCGCCAAACCAAATAGAACACTTATCATGATTCCCGTCATAACTGAAGAGAGTAACATATCCGAAAAGATAGAAAATAAGTCAGCACCTGCTAGGCCATATTTCATTACACCAGCCACAAGAACGGCCATAAAAAATAGGAAGGTAGCTAAAACCAAAACAAGTAATTCAGTCACGTATTTGGCTAAGAGAAAAGTTAATCTGCTCGTTCCTGCTGTCAAACTATTCTTGTAGGTTTTTAAAGAAAATTCGTGACCGATTAAAATGATAAAAATACTGATAAAAACATAAGTTAAAATAGGGCTTGCCATGACCGCGTTTTTCATCAAATAGGGTAGCGTCCAAGTTCTTGCAATATCCTCTACATTGACACCGACAGAAATCGATGCTTCCGAAACAACGCTTAGCACGCCTAAAGCAACGACTGCCAACAAAGTCATATATAGCCCAACTGTTTTGCTTAAGCGATAAAAATCTGCTTTCATTAAACGTATCATTATTTATTCTCCCCTACTGTTTTTACCAAATTCGTATAATAATCTTCCAAACTAGACTCTTGCTTAGCGATGCCTTCGACATGCACATCATTTAAAATCAATAACTTATTAATCTCTGCAACCGTCAAAGTCGTCCCAGTAATTCTAATTTCCTGCTCGTTCAACACGTTAAAGCCATCCGTCAAATGCTCATTCAAGACCACCGCCGCCTGTGTCGTATCTGCTACCTTAACGATAATGCCATCTGTCACAAGCGCATCAAAAGCCTCTTTTGTAAGCTCCTGAATCATTCTCCCCTCATGAATAAAACCAAATCGTGTCGACACTTGATATAATTCGGTCAAGATATGACTCGAAATGAAAACCGTTGTCTCTCTTTCGCGGTTAATTTTCTCAATCAAGTCTCGAAGTTCCACAATGGCAATCGGGTCTAGGCCATTAACCGGCTCATCTAAAATCAGGAAATCTGGTTGATTGACAAGCGCCATGGCAATCCCTAAGCGTTGTTTCATGCCAAGTGAAAATTGCTTAAATTTTTTCTTGCCCATGTCTGCTAGATTGACAAATTTCAAGGTTTCATCAATTACGGACAAATCATGAATGCCACGTTGTAGGCAAATAATTTTCATATTTTGATAGGCTGTCAAGGTATTAAAAGCCACTGGCGACTCAATGACTGAGCCAATCCGATTTAAGGCTTGTGCATACTTGCTTGACTCTTTTGGCTGTCCTAAAAGGGTAATTTGACCTGACGTTTCTTTCGACAAGTCCACAATCAATTTCATAATCGTTGTCTTACCTGAACCATTTCGCCCAATTAAACCATAAATATCACCTTTTTTAACTTCAAGTGACACATTATCAAGTGCCAGCTGTTTACCAAATTTTTTGGTCACATTTTTTAAAGATAGGATTGTATCTGTCATCTCTATTCTCGCTTTCCTTTTGTTGATAGTCTTATGATATCATGCAAGTATTAAGTCGTCTCTTAAGTAACTATTAAATCTTTCTTAAATCTCAATCTATAATTTGATGCAAGAAAAAAGCGACTCAATCTGAGCGCTTTTTCATTGATTAACCAAAGCTTAAATCGTTTCAAACAAAGCCACAACTTTTGCTTTTTGATCGGCTAACAAGGCGATTTTAGCAGCAATTTGTGTTTTAGCCATTTCGATGATTCGTTTAAAGGCTGGTTCATTTTTGAATGGCTCTGTGAAGTCGATAAAGGCTTGCAGTTTTGCTTCTGTGTCAAAGCTATTGCCAATGACTTTGATAAAGTCACCAGACGCCATATCGCCACCTAGCTTTTCTTGCACCCAGTCCCAATTTTCTACCAACCAATCGAAGGCGGCAGCCTGTGAAAAGTTGCGGCTGACAAGTGATGAGAACCAGAAACGCAAGTCTTGTGGTTTTACCAAATCAGTGTTGCGATATTGTGAGATGATCGTTTCAACTGTCGTCATTTTCTTCGTGCTAGACACGGCAACATTCAACTCACGTTGGAAGGTTTGGTCAGTCGTTTTAGCATAAGCATCGAAATACTTTTGAACTAAGTCGTCTGTTTCATTTTCAGCGATTTCATTTTTTAGGACAACTTGTCTGATATCAGCCGGAATACTGTGGATATCAGCAGCGTGTTGGCTAAAGACCTCTGATGATTGGGCGACAGCATCCGCATTTTCAGCGTAGACTTCCCATGAAATTGGTAAAGCACGTAATTGCTCATCATTGAATGATTCGCCCTCAACTTTAGTCCAACCTAAACGGTTGTATTGTTTGTCAAACAAACGGGCAACAAATTTCTTAAAGTTGACTTCTGAATCAGTTGATTCGTCGATGAAAATTTTCAGAGCATTGAGCGCTTGTGACATGGCCAAGTTGACCACGTTTGACGGTTCATTATCAAATGTCGCCAATAAGTTGACCAAGTCAGCGTAGTCAGACAAGCCACCTTCTGCCAATTTCAAGGCAGATTGGATGAGTTGCACTTTTGTAATCGTATCAAAAGTTGGGACTGCTGCGGTTACTTTTTCAGTCAATGCGGCATCGTATTTGACCAAATAGTGTGCGGCATTTTGCGCATTAAAGAGGAGTGGTTTGTCGCCATTTCCAGCTGATAAAGCCGCAAAACCAGGGATTCTAATTTCTGCTTCTGACAAGACATCAGGCAGACCAGTCCAGTTCGTGTTAAGCGGGATTTGCCATAAACGACCTTGGTCCACGCCCTCACCTGTGAAGAATTGTTGTTGGCGTAAAACGAGTTCATCGTTTTCTACAGACACGCTTAATACAGGATAACCAGGCTGCTCGATCCACGATGTCATAAAGGCTGAGACATCACGTCCTGATGCTGCTGACAATGCATCCCACAAATCGCGACCAACAGTATTGCCATACTGATGCACTTCGAAATAGGCATGAAGGCCGGCTGAAAAGTCAGTGTCGCCGAGCCATTTGCGGAGCATGACCATGAGACGGGCACCTTTGGCATAGACGATGGCGCCGTCAAAGAGTGTGTTGATTTCGTCAGGATGGTTGACAGCAACATGGACTGATTGGACGCCGTCGATGGCATCACGATTAAGGGCCATAGGGGCTTCAGATACTGAGAACTGCTCCCAGATATGCCAGTCAGGCTCGATCGCATCAATGGCAACATATTCCATCATGTTAGCGAATGATTCATTCAACCAGAGGTCATCCCACCACTCCATGGTTACTAAGTCACCAAACCATTGGTGCGCAAGCTCATGCGCGATGACAAGTGCCACGTATTGGCGGCTGGCAAGGGTTGAGTTGTCTGGTTCAGCAAGCAAGGCGACTTCACGATAGGTGATTGCGCCCCAGTTTTCCATCGCACCCGCCGAAAAGTCAGGCAGACCGATATGCCATGAATGTGGCAATGGATAGGCAACTTTGAAGTAATCCTCGTAAAATTCGATAACACGAATGGCGATATCTAAAGGAAAATCAAGCGCTTGCGCTTTGTGGGCTTTGGTTGCAAAGACACCAACTTGTGTCCCGTTCTTCGTTTTGCCAAGTTTTGACTGCATATCGCCAAAGACGAAGGCTAAAAGGTAAGACGACATCTTAACGGTAGTATCAAAGGTATGCACGCCATTTTCATTTGAAACTTCTGGCATATTTGACACGATTGCTTCGCCGTCTTTTTCGTCAAATTTGACTGACAAGTCAAAGGTTGCTTTGGCTGCTGGCTCATCAATTGATGGGAAGGCTTGGCGGGCAAAATGCGTCTCAAATTGTGTCCCGACCAATTGTTTTTTCTCACCGTCAACGTCATAATATGACGGGTAAATACCTGTCATATTGTCTGTCAAGGCTGCAGCGTAAGTGAAGTCAACTGTCGTTTCACCAATTGCTGGGACTTTAAAGGCTACTGTTTCAGATGCTCCATCCAAGCTGAAATCGACTGCTTGACCATTGACGGTAACTGATGTAATCTCTAAATCTTTTTGGTGAAATGCAATCTCAGTCGTCAGACTCTCACCTGTTACAGTTACTTGACCTTCAAACCGTTTTGTTTCTCGGTTAACGTCCAGAAAAATTTTATAATTTTCTGGTTTAAAATCATCGTATAAATGCTTAAATTCGCTCATGTTCATCTCCGCTATCCTTCATTATTCTGTATCATTATATCAAAAAAGACTGGGCTTGACAAAATTTGGTAGTTGGTTTAATTTTTAGCTAAGATAACAAATAAAAAGGTTGAGACAAAAGTCGAAAATTAGCATGATTTGGCTAATTATAAAATAGACAAACCGCATGCCTTCAAAAACAAAGACCTGCGGTTTGTTTAGCTTTAAAACTTTTGTCCCTGTCTTTTTTCGATGGCTTAATAATCCATCACATCCCCAATATAACTTTCCATAAGGTATTCATTCCGAGAATCATCCACATTTTTCGCCTTGATGTCCCATTTACCGTTTTTTAGAGTCATACTGATATTTAATTTATCGCTTGATTCTACTAAGTCTGATTTTTCGAGAATTTCTTTGTATTTATTGAAAGCATCTTCTTCAGCCTTTTTGTAGTCATAATCATCCGTCGTATCAAGATAAGCTGTCTCATAATCGCCAATAACTCGATTGATATTCTGTCTAGATAAGGCATCTAGTTTGATATTGACAATTGCTTTGCTGTCGTAAAAGCCAACAGTTGTCAGTTCATAAGATGACCGTTTATCTTGAACTTCACGAAATTGATTGTAAGCGGCACTGACTTGTTCATCACTTGGTCTAAAGTCCATGAAATCATCTTTGAAGTTTTTGGCAAACGCCTTTTGAGCTGCCTCAATGGCTTCATCTTTATCAGTTGATATTAATTTCTCATACGCATCGTTTGCCTTATTTAAAAAGACAACATCGATATAGGCTGCCAAAGCATCCTCAGCTTTTGTAAAATTTGATTTCGTTTTCTCATATTTTTTCAGGTCAACCGGAATCTTAACATCTTTTGATTCTTGCATTGAGCCAAGAGATGTTTTCGAGACTTCTAACTGGTATGTTTTGCCTTTTTTAACTTCAAACAACAATGTACCCGTCGTGCTTTTACCTTCTGAAAGCTCTGTAAGCAATGTATCTTTATAGTCATAAGATGTTGCGAACTCATACGATTCTTCTGGTTTTATTTTTTCATCTTCACCCTTTTGATACAAGCCAAAATTTTCTTTAGTTAGGTAAATTTTCTTGTCACTCGTATTTTTAACATTGACCTCAAGTGCGATAAATTCAGTATCATCGCTCGCTTCTTTCTTATCAGAAAGTGCAAGATAGCCGCTTTTAACCTTAACGTCTAAACCTGCCGCTTTCCCCTCATCTTTCGTCTCTTTTTTAGCCCCATTTGCACCACAACCTGTGACTAATAAGACTGATGTCAATGCTAGAGCGATGATTCCTATTTTCTTTTTCATAATTTCTCCCGTTTTTTATTCTACTTACTGTTTGAAATAGTTGTGTCTTTTGGCTTAATAGCAAAGGCTAGGATAAAGAAGATGCTACCTGCCACCTGTGATAAGGTCAAAAGTATATTCATGCCTTCCATACCCACCATCAAACCACTGAGTATCGTAAGTCCCGCACTGATTCCCCCGAGAATACCGATAACCAGTAAGAATATTTTCCACCCCTTATCATTCACCTTACCAATCATCACATAAGCAACCCAAGTGAAGATACGCAAGGTTAGAGTTATCCCCAGACCGATGAAAACACCTATTGTAAAAGCAGTAGCTACCACCGCATCAGCTGAAGATAGATTAACTGATAGAGTTGTAAAAGCTGATATCAGAAAAGTTAAAGTTGTTAAAATATTGCCCACTAAAGCACTCTGTTTATTTGTCATTTTTTCTCCGTAAAATATTTCTATGCCTCTTTTATAATCATATCAATCGCAATAGCCGTTGAGGCAATTGCCTGGCGTTTTGTTTCGTCCAATAAATCATCTGACATTTCGACAAAATATTTATCCGCCGTCGTAAATAATTCTTTCATCGCACCATTCCACTTCTTAGTGACGATACCAATCTGACCAGTCTCATCGGTTATGACAAAATTCCAGCCTTTCCAATCCCCATTGATTTCAGCTATTTCAATATCCTGAGCATCTAAAATTTTAAAACAGGCTTTCATCACTTTAAATTTGGTTTGCAAAGTCGCAATTTGACGATCATTGCCACCTAAAATTGCAACTTTTGAGCGTCAAAATGTCCAACCACGTTGAAGTGTTACTAACTTATTACCTGCCATATCTTTGATATGCATTGTAAACGGCATGAGTGGTTTTAAATTAGCAAATAGACGCAATATTTTATGCCAAGCTGAAATCTTCACCTGTTCAACAACGCCAATCTGCACACCTTGATTATCAAAAATTTTATAATCATTGACAAATTTCAATACTGCTACTTTTTCGTCAATAACAAAAACATTGTGTTCAAAAAAATTCAAGTTACTCTCCTTCAGTCGTCAAATAAATCACACCCATCCAATAAAAACCTTTCAATCCTTCATTTTGAATTGTCTCTGCAACCTTTTGACCAATAGTCCCAAATTGTGCATCGTCCAGTTCATATGTCGTCCGAAGTGTTGCTTTACCATCTTTATTTAACATAGCAATCAATTCCGTAGCGATTTTATCTTGATTATAGAATTTCTTCTCAACATGGTAAAATTCTTTATCAGTATCTGAGTCGCTTGCTTTATAAGTTGCAAGTTTACTATTAATCGCATAACGATCATCTTCGACCAAAACTTTCTGAGATGATTTACTTGGTAGATTGAGTAGGGCATTAGTTACCATGTCATTATCGTTATTGGTTGCATCTACAATCGCCCACTCATCACCAATTTTGACTTTGTTCCAAGCATGTGGTACTTCACCATCAAGATAACCTGTCACGACAATCGTATCCAATTTCGCCTCATCTGCTAACAGTTTGAAAGCAGAGGCATAACTGGCACAAACACCAACCTTATTAATCAAGACACCATAAGGGGTAAAGGAATCATTGAATTTTTCATCAACTTTTTTAAAGTCATTTTTCTCCGCATTTTCAAGCGCTGCATCATCATACTCAGCAATCTTTGTCAAATAAGCATTAATCGCATATTCTTTTTGCAAATCTGTCATGTCTGGCTTGATGATTTCCTTGACCACTTTGGTCACTTCTTTTTTAATCTCATCTTGCTTTTTCAACATATCAGTTGGACTGTCTTCATAAGAAACGAGCATCGTTTTGCCATCTAATGACAGTCTGGCGCCATCAACACCTAAAATCAAAGGATTTTGATAAGTCGCTTCTTGCCAAGCATCCACTAAAACTTCCTCAGATTGAGCTTCTGGAAAGTCTGATAAATCAATTAACGTTTCACCGCCCATCATCATTACTGCCAAATACTCACTCAAAGCACTATTAGCAGTGATTTTTTGATCATCTGAAATTTCTGTTCCTGTGCTTTTAGCTTTATCTTTTGATGTATCATCAGATTCTGTTGTTACAGTCGCATCTTTACTACCACCTTTATTGGCCAATTGATCTTGACGTACTTTCAAGGCTTTTAAATCTGCTTTGACTGTCTTTTTATCGTAATCTTGAACTCTACCATGACCGGTATAGCCCGTGCCTGAAATTTGGTAAGGAATGTCGACAATGTCAACTTTTGTCGCCTTGAGGTCTGACATATCTTCTTTTTCATATTCGCCCCAAGTTTCAGTCTTTTCTTCGGCTTTATCAAATTTATAGTCAATCCATTTTTGAACAAGCGATCCATCACACATGGTCACCCAAGCATAAGCAGGTAATTTTTGATAATCATCAACTAATGACTTGCCTTCTTCTTCACTGGTCAAGCCAACTTCCTGTGTGTAAACAATCCGTTTAGCCATCTCATTTTTGCTCAAGGCATTACTTAACGCAGATGTGCCTTTACTTGACACAGCAATGACCGCATAATGTATATCATCAGACGTACTACTCTCTTGCTGAATCGGCTCATCTCCCTTGCCGTATTTTTTTATATTCTCAGCATCACGACGTTCTAACTCGGATACCTTATAAGTTCTCAGATGAGTTGCATCTTTAGGTGACCAGCTCAGCTTATCGGTCCGCCCTTGTACAAAAGCCTGTTGATTGTTGTAACCTTTTGCATTTGAATAATCAAGTGATATGACATAATAGTAATCTGCACCTTTAACTTTATCCCAAGAAAAAACAGGTAGACCATCATCGCCAATTGTCATCTTAACCTTGACCTCTTGTTCAATTTCATTTTTAACATTAATCGGTGTTACGATTGGCTTATCTAACTTCTCACCTGTTTCCAAGTCAACATAAACTGCCATATAAAGCATCGGCAGATTTCCCCAGTCTTTTCCATCACCTTTATCAAAAAGATGAAGCGCTCCTGTTTCATTGCCATCAACATCTTGTTTCAAATCAAGCGTACTAATCGCCGCTACTGGTGTCTTCCAAGGTTTAACTTGAATTTCTGTATGATCGTCGTTAAGTTCAAACTGAGTGCTAAAAGCTTGCGTTAAATCTGGATCTTGAAAAACTTCAACTACTTCTGTGAAATTCTTCATACCCTCTTTTTCAGGGTCAAAACCGATGTCAAGTTTCAGAGCTTCATCACGTTTAACCTCTAACTTCTCTCCAGAATAGTCAGCTTTACTGTCATCCTCATATTTACCACGTACACGTGTTGCGAGTTGCTCTACATTGACAGTCTTGCCTGTTTTAGTTGCTGACTTATCTTCTGATTTTTGACAACCAACTAAAAATAAAGTTGACAGCAAGAGTCCTGCAATAATTGTTTTTTTTATCGTCGTCTTCCTTTTCCTTTTCTACTCATCCTTGTTTGATTTAAATGTCCCTGCAATCAAGTAATAGATGTCGCTAACATTGGTATTAAAATCATCTGATGTATTATCCTCAGGTTTGGTACCTGAGATTGAAAAGACATGATAGCTCCCTTTGTCATCATCAATAATAATAATCGTATAGTCCAACTCTTTTTTACCTTTAGAAGTCACACTAAAGGCAAATTCACGATTATTCGTTTGGGTACTTTCGATATAGTAAGCCATCGCATTAAGCTGCTCTAATTCACCATACTGCGAAACAAAACCACCATAAAGTTGACTAGCTAAATCATTGATGCTTTCAAATTCATCCGCGGGATAAGTCTGTGCGATAATTGCCACATCCGTCTTTGAATCTTTTAAAATAGCAACTTTTTTATCGCTTTTTAGCATCATTGTTTTAGGCAAGGTCACATAGCCTATTTCATCATTACCAGTCTGAGTTAAGTTTTTAGCACCTCGCTCATCTGTAATTTCTGCCACCGCATTGGTAAGTTCTTTTACTTGCGTTTCTTGGTCTGCTTTCTTTTTTAAATCAGAGTCCGATTCAGGATTGATATCAAAAAATGGTGTTTCTGACATTTTTACTTCTTTTAAGCTTAACTTCGGTACTTTTACTTTAGGAAGTTCTGTATTAACTTGTTTAGATACCTTCCCTTTGTCAGCAGGCTTTGATTGGCAACCAACCAATAGTATAATAGCCACTAAAGCACTTAATAATGTCCAAAATTGCCTGTTTTTCAACCGCTTCTTTGCATGCGTCAGCATAAATCTCTCCTTTATTCTTTTTCACACTTTTAATACCTTTGACTTTGACAAAGGTTACAAGTTTTTTAGTATATTTTTGAGAAATTGGATAAAAGCATCTTGCGTGACATCTTTTCCTGTCACAAAATAATACTGTTTATGCTTAGAAAACGCAGCATAGTAGACATTACCATTTTGAGCTAGTTGAATTTTTTGTCCATTGAGCTTACTTGGGGCAACTTCCGCCATAAAGTCAGGGATAATCGTTGCATCCTCACTTTCTACTAGTTCAATTGGTGTACTCTTCTTTGCTTGATAAGAGGAATCAAATTTTCCAAAATCTTTATTCATCGAAAACTGATTTTCCTTGACTGCGACGATTTGAATCTGATCCGTCTGTTGATAATACAAAAAGCTGCCACCAATAACAAACACAACCACCGCGGCTAAGATGAGTCTGCTGTACGGAAATTTGACTTTTATCACTTTTGGAGAAAAATTCGGCTGACTTGTCTTGGATAAGTCAGCTCCCATCTCCATTTTTGTTTGGTCAATTAAATGGCGCGGCGCTTTAATGTCACGCATTTCAGCTACATAATCGTCTCTCAAGTCTTTATCAAACTCACTTTTATCAAAGTCTTTACCCAACATGTGTCCCCCCTCCTTCCAACTTTTTCTTCAAGGCAACTCTTGCTCGCGACAATCTCGTTTTTACTGCTGATTCTGACAGATTAATCAAATGACTAATTTCTCGAACCGAGTAATCTTCAAAATAAAACAAGTGTAAAATCGTTTTTTGATCCTCTGGCAATTTTAAAATGCTTGAAAGCAGATTATCCGTTGTCTCTTGTTGCTTATCAGTCATCAACTCATCATCTGAATAGCTATTTCCCAAAGACTTCTCAAACTGATAATCTGATAAGTCAGTTCGTTTTTTATGCCAAGCCAAATCAAATTGTTTCTTACAGCAATTGATAGTCACACGAATCAACCACGCCTTCAGATGTGTTTCATCTTTGATTTTTTCCTGATAATGTACCAACCTTAAAAAGACCTCTTGAAAAATATCTTCAGCATCACTCTTATTCTTCATTCGGACAAAAGCAATCCGATAAACCATATCAGCATAAGATTCAATTAATTCATCTAATTCCTCCGCTGAAAATCCCAACTCCCTCATCTCACTCCTTATATGTAATACCTTTTAGTAGGTCAAAAAGTTACACTCAATTTAGAATTTAACACCTGTTAACTCATTTTATACTATTAACATGCTACCTACTATTATATCATCATTCTAAGCAAATCATTACAAGACTTCACTTATTTTTCATATCCTAACACCATTTACTCTAAACATACTCATTTACTATACTCGTTTAAGTTTATAGAGTATACGCAACTTTTGAACTAGATTCACCAATTCGGTCAACGGCGAAGCGGTTGACCAGCGACTAAGATTTTTTTCAAAAATCAAGGCTACTATACATAGTATACACGTCATGCCAATGCCCAAACCGCCAAGCCATGTTGCCCATAGCTTTTTTCGTAAGCCGCCAAAGCGACACTTCAAAGCCATAGGCGATAAGGCGTACAGGTGTCCGTTAAGACTTATCGACAACGAAGTGGCGGAAAATAGGCGAAAGTATCTACTTTTATATGCTTAAACGAGTCCATCACATTTCTTTTCAATTAAAAAAGCCAAGGATTATCCTCAGCTTTTCAGCCTTACAAAACGCCCCAAACACTTTCCAACACATTTGTCTGATCGCGACCAGGACCAACTGAGAAAGTCGAAATTTTCACGCCTACGAGTTCAGAGACGCGGCGAACATAATTTTTCGCTGTTTCAGGTAAATCATCCAAATGACGGACACCCGTGATGTCTTCTGACCATCCTGACATTGTTTCATAGATTGGTGTACAACGTTGTAGTGTTTCAAGACTTGCTGGATAGTAATCAATCCGCTCACCATCAAGATCGTAAGCCACACAAATTTTAACCTCATCAAGACCTGTCAAAACATCGATTGAGTTAAGAGACAGATTTGTCAAACCAGACACACGACGTGAATGACGCATGACCACTGAGTCAAACCAACCGACACGGCGCGGACGACCAGTTGTTGTGCCATATTCATGACCCACTTCACGAATTTGATGACCGACTTCATCGTTCAATTCCGTTGGAAATGGGCCATCGCCAACACGTGATGTATAGGCTTTACAGACCCCAACGACTTTAGAAATCTTAGATGGTCCAACACCTGAACCAATCGTCACACCACCTGCGACAGGATTTGAAGAGGTGACATAAGGGTAAGTCCCTTGGTCAATATCGAGCATGACCCCTTGCGCCCCTTCAAAAAGGACACGTTTACCAGCGTCTAAAGCATCATTCAAGATCACAGATGTGTCTGTCACGTACTTCTTGATTTGCTGACCGTAGTCATAATATTCATCAAAAATGTCTTGGAAATCAACGGGGTCAACTTCATACATCTTCGTAAATTCACGATTTTTTTGTTCGAGATTGATTTTCAAACGCTCAGCGAAAATCTCTTTATCAAGTAAATCGGCAATTCGAATCCCAACACGCGCAGCCTTATCCATATAAGCTGGACCAATACCTTTAATCGTTGTCCCGATTTTGTTATCGCCTTTCGAGTCCTCTTGGAGCTGATCCAGCTTGATATGGTAAGGCAAAATTACATGCGCCCGATCAGAAATCCGAAGATTATCTGTCGTAATGCCCGCATCATGCAGGTAAGCCAACTCTTTAACCAATGATTTCGGATTAACCACCACGCCATTCCCGATGACAGAAATCTTCTCCGGATAAAAAATCCCTGACGGAATCAAATGTAATTTATATTTAGTTCCCTCGATAACAATGGTATGTCCAGCATTATCGCCACCTTGATAGCGTGCGATAACTTCCGCATTTTCACTGAGGAAATCCGTAATTTTCCCCTTACCTTCATCACCCCATTGGGTCCCAACAACAACTACTGATGACATATCTTCTCCTTCAAGATTCAAGCCCTACAGGCATCGCTAGAGATACCTGTAACTCGATACTCTTTAAAAACTTGCTCAAATTGCAACACTTTATTATAGCAAATCTACATAGAGATTGCTACCTCCCCCCCATTTTTACCTGACTATGTGTCTGAAAAGTTCGGAAATGGCTAAACCTTTATGCAAGTTACGGCTTTGAATCCACTGGCTCTGAAAAAGAAATATTTTAGCCATTTAAAACACTTTTTTTGCTCCCTGCCACTGCATTATTGACAGGACTAAGCGCTTGTAGCCTCAAAACTTCAACAGACAAAAATCTGAAGAAAAGGACATCAGCTTTCTAAAACCGACCATACTGAGTTGGCTAATATCACAATCACGCCAGAAGATGAGGCTGGGACAAAAGTCTTCAAAAATGAATAGACTAAATGATACTAATTTTCGACTTTTCACAGGTTCTTGATTTTTTCAATGGTAGCAGCGCTTTTCTTGCTAATTTCGTATTCTTTTGACAAAACAATACCAAATTCACACAAAAATAAGCTATGAACGTTTTCGATTAACACGGAAATCGTTCATAGCCTACTTTTTAGAGGACTTTTGTCCCAACCTCTTATCTAAAATAGAAAATAGCAAAAACCGCAAATCTGCCTAGCATAATCTGAGGTTTTACTATTTTTATCTGTATTAAGAGTTATTACATCATGCCGCCCATCATTGATGGGTCCATACCAGCAGGCATTCCTGCAGGAGGTGCTGATTCTGGTTTATTGGCGACAACAGCTTCTGTTGTCAAGATTAAGCTAGCAACTGATGCCGCATTTTGAAGGGCTGAACGCGTCACTTTGACTGGGTCAATAATCCCTGTCTCAATCATATCCACCCATTCGCCTGTTGCAGCATTAAAGCCTGTGCCTGTTTCAGATTGTTTGAGTTTATCAATCACGACAGACCCTTCATAACCGGCATTTTTAGCGATTTGACGAACTGGTTCTTCAAGGGCACGTAGGACGATGTTACGCCCTGTCAATTCATCACCGGTCAACTCGATGTCAGCAACTTGCGCAATGACATTGACAAGCGCTGTCCCACCACCAGCGACAATCCCTTCTTCAACTGCTGCGCGTGTGGCATTCAGAGCATCTTCGATACGGAGCTTCATTTCTTTCAGCTCAGTTTCAGTAGCTGCACCGACTTTAATCACGGCCACACCACCTGATAACTTAGCCAGACGTTCTTGTAATTTTTCGCGATCGAAGTCAGACGTTGTCTGCTCAATCTGTGATTTAATAACGGCAGTCCGATCAGCGATGGTGTCTTTCCCGCCAGCGCCTTCAACGATGGTCGTTGTATCTTTATCAACAGTTACTTTGCTTGCTTGACCAAGCGACTCAACTGTCGCATCTTTCAAGTCAAGACCAAGGTCTTCAGTAATGACCGTACCACCTGTAAGAATGGCAATGTCTTCAAGCATGGCTTTGCGACGGTCGCCAAAACCGGGTGCTTTGACTGCCACGACATTGAAAGTCCCACGGATTTTGTTCAAGACAAGTGTCGGTAAAGCTTCTCCGTCAACATCATCCGCAATAATCAGAAGCGGACGGTTTTGTTGCAAGATTTGTTCCAATAACGGTAGCACATCTTGGATATTTGAAATCTTTTTATCTGTGATGAGAATGTAGGGATTATCCAAATCAGAGACCATTTTTTCGTTGTCTGTTACCATGTATTGAGACAAGTAACCACGGTCAAATTGCATGCCTTCAACGACATCCAGTTCAGTTTCCATCCCTTTTGATTCTTCAATGGTAATCACACCGTCATTGCCAACTTTTTCCATGGCTTCAGAAATGTAGTCGCCGACTTTTTCTGAGCGAGAAGAAACAGCAGCCACTTGCGCAATCGCTTCTTTACCAGAAACTGGGATCGCGATAGCTTTCAAAGCGTCTACAGCAGTCGCGACAGACGTTTCAATCCCACGACGAATGCCGATTGGGTTAGCACCTGCCGTGACATTTTTCAAACCTTCGCGGACAATCGCTTGTGTCAAGACAGTCGCCGTCGTCGTCCCGTCACCTGCGATATCATTTGTTTTTGATGCCACTTCACTAACGAGTTTAGCCCCCATATTTTCAAAATGGTCTTCCAACTCGATTTCTTTTGCGATAGTTACGCCATCATTGGTGATTAAAGGTGAACCAAATGATTTTTCCAAAACCACATTGCGACCCTTTGGTCCAAGCGTTACTTTCACTGTATCTGCTAAAATATCGACACCACGTACCATTGCAGCTCGCGCATCTGATGAAAATTTAATATCTTTTGACACTTCTTTTACCTCCTATTTATAAGTTGTGCTGATTGTCTATTCTACGATTGCTAAAATGTCGTCTTCACGCACAATCAGCAATGTATCAGAATCGTCCTTGATTTCAGTCCCTGCAAATTTTTCAAAAACGACAACATCGCCAACGGTCACGCTAGGATCAATAATATGCCCGTGATGTGTGTGACGCCCTTTACCAACGGCGACAACTTCTGCTGTTGACGGCTTTTCTTGCGCACTTGTCGTCAGAACGATGCCACCGATAGACTTCTCTTCTTCTTTTTTAACACGTAAAACAATACGATCACCTAATGGTTTTAACATCTGGTAAGCCTCCAATTATTTTTAATTTTTGGCACTCTGTGTGTTCGAGTGCTAACACTTCTATTATACTCAGTTGGTCAGGAATAGTCAAGGATTTTTGATTGTTAGATGCAAAAAAAATATGAGAGCGTACCTCGCTCCCACCTCTTTAAACATTTCCAAATATTATTTTGGAATAAATTGAAATTGTATCGCTTCAATCCTTTTAGATTGACCTGTTGTCCCCGCTACTTCTCCTTCATTTTGCCACTCTTGCCAACCAATATTTTGGACATGGACACGATATTTAACCGTATATTTCTTAGACAAGTCATCTTTAAAGTTTATTTTAACCGCTTCCAAGCGTTTTTCTTGACCTGTTGTTCCGACAGCACCTAAATATTTCTGCCAACCAATACCTTGAACATGCCCCTCAATTTGGATATCCTCTTTTCTACCTTGATATAAGAGTTCAAAAGCTTCCAAGCGTTTCGCGATACCAACAGTTCCTGAAACCGCATTATGCTCTACATAACCTAACCAACCAAAGTCTTGAATATGGGAACGATAAGAAAATTCGGTATTTGACGGATTAGGACTTCCTTGGAAAGAATTTTTAGGAACTAATTTGAATTGAAGCGCTTCAATTCTCTTGCTTTGTCCAGTCGTACCTGCAGTTTGACCGTTTTTCATCCAACCTTGCCAGCCAATATTCTGAACATGTGCTCGATACTCAATATCATAATAATCTGATACACCATTATTCAAAATAATCTCAACAGCCTCAACACGTCTAGTTTGACCAGTTGTACCTGCAATTTGACCTGATTTCTGCCAATCCTGCCAACCAATATCTTGAACATGAGCTCTGTACTGTACAGCTTTATCAATTGAAGCGTTCCCTGAAGAAAGTCGCAACGCTTCAACAGCTAGTCCATATCCTGTTGACCCAGAAAGTGCACCGTCTGCAACATTGTTCATCCACCCCACCTTACTCACATGGGTTTCATAATTAATACCTACAGATATAGCTTGTGCCAAATTCTTTACGGGTAATTTGACAGGTGGAGATGCTGAAGTTGTCGAAAAATTTCCCAAATAGATGTAACCTTGGAATCCGGCTCCCATACTATTTTTATCAAGTTGTCTAGTTCTAAAGAAAAAACCGTCCCAACTTGATTCCGATATTGTTAGAGTATCCCCATTTATTTCTTCAACGATTGCAACATGACCATAGCCACCGCCTTCTGGATGCCCCCAACAAGCAACTGCCCCAAGTTGCGGTGTCTGACCTGAAGCATATTTTCCAACATTATAATCCCACCATTGATACGCATTACCAGTTGAAAGATTAGGTCTGGAATCTAGTATTTCATAAGCCCTCCCCCATGCATAAGCTGTACAGTTAGGCATTCCATACCCAGATTGATAGAATACATTTTGACTGAAATAGTAGCCATTTGAAGTCGTTGGAGCAGTCACACGAGATTTAAAGCTAGCAATAAAATTTTCACTTAATAAAACACTCGACACTTGTGTCAAGTATGCTTCTTGTAATTTTTGTGGAATCCCAATTCCTGTTCTTTCGCTATTTACCTCACGCTCATTCACAACCTCAGCTGATGAGCTTTGGCTCATTACAGCTCTAACTATTCCAACTGATGTTAAGATAGGTGCAAATAATCCCAATACCACAGTCGAAGCAACTGCAGCTTGTCTTAAATTTCTCTTTACTTGCATTTTAACTCTCCATTTTTAGGCAACACTCAAATTAAAACGGTAACTCCTCATCCTCCAGCATCACATCTGAAACATCATCAACTTGGTTTTCTCTTAAAGCAACAGCTGCGCGACTTTCTAGCAAATTGAACTGCTGGCATAAGACTTCAGTCACATAGTGGGTCACACCAGTCTTGTCTTCATAGCGTCGTGTTCGAAGCTCTCCCTCAATTGAGACGAGGCTGCCTTTTTTAGCATAGGATGCGAACAACTCTGCAGATTTTCCCCAAATGACAATGGTTAAAAAATCCGCCTCACGTTGACCTTCTGCATTTTTAAATTGCCGACTAACGGCTAAGCTCACACGTAAAACAGATTTATCCGTTGGCGTTTTTTTCACTTCCGGCTGCGCAGTCAAACGACCAATTAACAAACTTTTATTTAACATATAAAAAATCCTCCTATTTACCTTTACGTAATATAGAAAGATTTTGCTCATATTATTTTATTTTTTATTTCTGCCAGTGTTTAGTCGGTTCAAAAGCCGTTCCCGGGATTTCGTTAGCCCCAAGTTCAATAATCCCACGTTTCTGGGGGGCATTTGCCAAAGCTAATTCTCGTGGACTTGCCATCATACCAAAGCTAGGTTCACTGCGAAGTTGGCCTGCAAAAATCAAGGCACCGCTTGGCATCATGGCACCCGGTAGGGCTACGATTGTTTTCAGCCCTACCCGTGCGTTAGGGGCACCTGCTACGATTTGAATCGTTTTATCCTCAGCTACCTTAACTTGTGCGATATTGAGGTGGTCAGAATCTGGGTGTGGGATAAGGTCTACAATTTCACCAACCACAAATTTAGGCGCATGATCAGAAACTAAGACATCTTCAAAGCCAGCGGCTTCAATGGCACCGTTGAGTGCGTCAACATCGGCATCTGAAAGGTCAACTTGACCATTGCCCGTGATTGGAAACAAAGTTGATGCGTCAAAAAAGTTCCACGCGACGACTTGACCGTTGTCCTCACGCATGACTTTAGCGACGTTGTCCTTGCGTGTTGCTGTTAATTTTTCCCCCTGATTATCCCCTGTAATTAACATCAAGACATCATTTAAGTTGGTGTTATAAATCGCAATCATTGTATTTTATACTCCTTTAACCTTTGACACTAGTCAAAAATGCGTTCACTTCTTCTTTTGTTTTCCGTAATTTATTGACCAAACGGTCTGTTTCTTTGCCATTTTCAATCACAACAAAGCTAGGAATGCCCATAATCCCCCATTCAATGGCAACGTCGATATAAACATCTCGGTCAACTTCGATAAAGGTATAGTCTGGATGCGCTGCTTCAATCTCTGGCATGGCTGGTTTAATAAAAGAACAGTCCCCACACCAATCTGCTGTGAAAAAGAAAACGTTACGACCTTTTTCGACATATGTTGCTAATTCTTCTACACTGTTCGGAATGATCATTTTACTTCTCCTCTAGCTACTATAGTCTCTTCTGACTCGTGTGTTTCAACAATTCGCAAAGTGTCAGCATCAATTTCAAACGTTATAACGGTGCCATCCTGACGAATGATGCCACCTTCATGAACATGAAAAAGAATTGGCTCCATCACGATCCAACTGGTTAATAGATCATCAAACATAAAATGCTGTTTAGCCAAAGCCAAGAGCTTGCTTAGATTTTTATCTTTGCGCTTCTGATAGAGTGCGCTGACACTGATGACCAGACTTGCACCGACAAGTGCGCCCACGCCCATTTTCAAAATTTTCTTCATACATTATATTCTAGCATAAATTTTAGCCACTCGCTAACCGATTCTATTTTTTACCCCATCTCAGCATTATTTTGGTATGATGGAAAATGAATAAAAAGCTAATTTATCTCAAGTTAGCTGAGCGACTTAAGGAGAAATCACAACATGTCGATTACATTTGACAAAATCAAAGCGATTACTGAAATTCAAGCAACATCAGGTTTTGAGCGCCCCATGCAAGACTTCATGCGCCAGAACATCACCCCTCACGTCGATGAGGTGCAAACCGATGGCCTAGGCGGGATTTTTGGTATCAAATACGCCTCAGATGCAGCTGCTCCACATATCATGGTGGCCGGTCACATGGACGAAGTTGGCTTCATGGTCAGTAAAATTAAGCCTGACGGCACCCTTCGCGTCGTTTCGTTCGGCGGCTGGAACCCTCTCGTCATCTCTGCACAGCGCTTTACTTTATTTGCCAGAAATGGTGTTGCAATGCCAGTCATCACAGGTGGCGTACCGCCACATTTGATGAGAGGAGCAGGTGGAGCCCCTGCCATGCCACAAGTTGAAGATATTATTTTCGATGCAGGCTTTGCAAATAGAGTAGAGGCTGAAAGATTTGGCGTCCATCCCGGTGCTGTCATCGTGCCTCAAACTGAAGCCATTCTGACCACCAACAAAAAAAATGTCATCAGCAAATCTTGGGATAATCGCTACGGCTGTCTCATGGTGACTGAGCTTTTAGCCCATCTCAGCGATAACAAAATTCAACTGCCAAATACCCTCATCGCAGGCGCCAATGTCCAAGAAGAAGTTGGCCTCCGTGGTGCACACGTTTCGACAACTCAGTTCAATCCTGATTTGTTCTTTGCTGTGGATTGTTCGCCTGCCCAAGATACTTTTGATGCGAGTGCTGATGGACGTATTGGCGACGGCACATTGATGAGAATATTCGATCCTGGTCATATTTTATTACCAACTATGCGTGATTTCTTGCTGGATACCGCAGAATCAGCTGGTGTCAAATATCAATACTACGTTTCAAAAGGTGGCACAGATGCTGGTGCTGCTCATCTGAAACACAGTGGCATTCCATCGACAACAATCGGTGTTTGCGCCCGTTATATCCACAGCCATCAAACCCTCTTTTCACTGGAAGATTTCGATACGGCGCAAGCTTTCTTGCAAGAGATTGTACAACGCTTGGATCGGTCAACTGTTGACTTGATTCGGGGAACTGGGGTGTAACATATAAAAAAAAGAGGGTGGGACAAAAGTCAGAAATTGCTTATTTTTGACAATTTTTGAAACTGAAAAACCGTATGAAATCAACGTTTCTAGAAACGAATTTCATGCGGTTTTCGTATTTCTGATACTTTTGTCCCAGCATCATTTTTTTATATGTCGATTAGTCTAGTGTGTCTAATCTGTAATTGACTATTCGATTAATCAAATTTATTGGGTAGTTTGGATCTGTCGCATAGCCTCCATCTTTCAAGGCTTGGGCTGCATTTTGATAGGTTTTTGCATTGCTACGCCATACACCTTGATAGCGATAGGCAGAACCATTTTTAGTTGTTTTGATTTTTGTCACGTAATCTTTCAAAGATTCAGCCTGACTCGAATATTTACGAAAATCAGCCATGACTTGAACAGTTTGACCGTTAATCACTTCCTTAGTTAGGGCTGCATATTTAGCACCTTTCCAGCTTGCATCAGCTTTAATACCAAAAAGATTATTAGCTTTCGTTGCTAATTCACTCTGTCCCCAAGCACTTTCGGCAATCACTTGACTCATCATAATCGATGGGAAGAGATCGTTGACCTTTGCTAATTTTTGAGCCTCTGGATAGATGGTATTAAGCCAGGCTTTTTGGGTATCGTTAACTCCCGACAAACTAAATACTGGTATTGGTGAGGTAGGTATCGGATCTTTTTTAGGAATAGGAGGTGTCCCAACTTTAATAACACTGATATTAAACCTGTAAAGGAAAGCAGCCATTTCTTCTCGTCGAGTTGTATCCTCTGCTACGAAGAAAAGACCGTCGTTCAGTTGTCTTCCTATCGTAACTTTAGTCTCTGCTAACCACCAAATTTCATTTGCGAACATACTATTGATACTGACATCTTTAAATTGTGTTTTTTGCGCTTCTGTAGGTGTAAATGATGGGGAGCCCACATAGCGGTATAAAAATGCCGCTATTTCTCCACGTGTTGTCCGATCATCTGGAGCAAAAGTAACCACATTATTGATATTTCTCCCTGTTGTTATCCCTGTTGACGCTAACCACCAAATTTCCTTGGCAAACATTGTCCCACTGCTCACATCTTTAAATTGAGATTGAACAGATGCACTTGATGTAAATGACGGAGAACCTGCGTAACGATATAGAAATGCAGCCATCTCTCCACGTGTTATTTTATCAGTAGATGCAAAAATCAGTCCCAGATCAGTCCCTCGACCAATAGTAATCCCAGTAGATGCCAACCAATTGATTTCTTTACTAAGATAGTATTTACTTGATACATCCCCAAATAGTACATTTTCAACGTTTACTTGTAAATTATCACTTACAGAACGACCATCTGTAACATTCCCTTTTGCATCAAATGCATAGGCTAAAACATGGTAGCGACCAGACTCATAATTGTGTTTAGAAGCATCAAATAATGCAAAGTATTCTCCATCTCTAACTTTTCTAGCCTCATACCATGCAAGATCATCTTGACCATTTCTATCAGAATAGATCGGAACTTTAACTGACGCTGGATTTCCGTTTGTCCTAACACGAACTCCAAAATGTCCAGTATCCAGATACCCCTCAATATTAGCTCCCGTTATTGTCGGAAGAGACATATAGTAATAGGCAACCAAATCTCGAAATTGATTCATATCATAGCCAAACCTTGCCCAATAAGCATCCGGATCAACATGGTCAGTTGTCTGATTAAACTTATAAGCAATCATTTTATGACTAGCTAAATTACCATCAGGCTTGCTTGATAAATCATTCTTTTGAGGGCTGCTAGGACTTGACATTAATTTTGGTGCACCCATATCATATTTAACTAGTTGATCTGCAGTCCATTTTGCCAGTGTAGCAATTTGTTTATAAAACGCGGTACTCGTGGTCACACGCATTTGCTCAATCTGGATACCATACTGGTTCCCCCAACCACCTGAACCCCAAGATTTTTTTGCTTTGTCCGCTATAGTGATAAGTTGTGACCCATCAACAAATGAGTGAACAAAAGCTGAATCCTGCGTTCTAACCATGTAGTCAATGGAGCCATTAATTGCCCCGCCATCAACACCAACTTCATGGATAATCACCATCTTTGGTTTACCACCGGTATAATCCATATTAGTGCCACCATTTCTGTTTGGATCTTGATTATAAATTCTACCAAGCGATAATGTTTCTCCAGCAGGCTTAACATTATTGTTAATGATATAATTATTGACTGCACTTGCAGATACTTTAAATGACATTAACGTTCCAAATGTAACTATAATTAATCCTATCACTTTTATGGCTATTTTATTTTTGATTTTACTCAAGCTACACCTCGTTCATTCTAATAATTTCATTATACCATAGCTCCATGATTTTACAAAATAAATAACATATACAGTTTATATTTTACTTAATAAAATGTAATCTAGTTTAGCCATCTAAAAATAAAGGCTACCTCAGTCTACTTTTGCTGAAACAGTCTCCTCTCCTCATTGTTTTTCAATTTTTATTATCTAAACTAGATTCCTTAATGATATAATTAGGACGCTTTTTGACTTCCAAAAAAATTTTTCCTATATATTTTCCAACAATCCCCAAACAGAACAATTGAAGGCCACCTAAGAAAAGAATGATGCAAATCAGTGACGGCCAACCAGGTACGGGATTTTGAGTTATTAAATTGCTTAAAAAGAAATATAACATAGACAAAATAGATAAAACACAACTCAAAAAGCCAATAAATGTTGCGATGGTAAGCGGTGCTTCTGAAAAATTGATAATACCTTCAAGTGAGTACTTAAATAATGACCAAAAATTCCAAGTCGTTTCTCCTGCTGAGCGTTCACGATTTTCATAAGAAATATAATAGGTATCAAAACCGACCCATGAAAATAAACCTTTTGAAAAACGATTCACTTCATTCAACTCTAAGATTGCATCAATAACTTGACGTGTCATCAAGCGAAAATCACGCGCACCATCAATCATTTTAACATTAGAAATATTATTGATGATTTTATAGAAACTTTTAGCAAAAAAAGAACGAATAACTGGCTCTCCAACTCTATCAGAACGTCTCGTACCAACAATGTCGTAGCCTTCTTGAATCTTTTGATACATCTCAGGAAGTAGTTCAGGTGGGTCTTGCAAATCTACATCCATCACGGTTACAAAATCTCCTGTCGCTGCTTTAAGGCCTGCTATAAGTGCTGCTTCTTTACCAAAATTTCTTGAGAAAGAAATATAATTAATATTTTCTTTCAAGCTTGCTGCATTTCTCAAAACTCTCAAAGTCTCATCACTTGAACCATCATTGACAAAGATATATTCAAATTTAAGTAGCATATCAGTTTCTACTTTCTCCATCTCTCGGATAAAGAGCTCCACCGTTTCTTGTTCGTTGTAGCAAGGTACAACAATAGATAATTTTTTCATTTTACAGTCACATCCTCAGGTATTTTATAATAAGTTTTATAACTATTTATCCAAGCTGGTCCAATTAATGGCCCATTTGCATCAAAATAATAATATTGATAATATTCTGGTTTCATCTCTGAATAATTTATATCTATGTTTCGAGAGATTGCTTTCTTATTTGCATCATTAAGCTTAATATTCCACTTTGTCATGTCAACAAAAAATAAAGTTGGAAATGCTAAACTACAAACAAATATTCCCCCAATAAAACGATTTACATTTTTTTTATTTGGCATCTCACTTTCAATAAAACTAAATAATACAAGACCGCTAACAATTAAAACAACAGTGCTAGGGAAAAAGACACGATCATTTATCACGTTAGGAGATAAAATAACTAATTGATAGGCAGGACAAAGAAAACTCAAAATTATTTGCGCTGTTATAAAATGATATAAAAGTCGCTCCTTTTTTATAGTTATTTTTGGGAGAATTCTTATTAAAAATACCAAAAATAATGAAGATACAACCATAAATAGAAACACATCATTATGAAATAAGTTATCTATAATCATAAAATGAACATTTTTTATATTTTGAACTAAATCAGCAAAAGAGTTAAAAGATGTCATACTGTAACCATCTTTATTAGTAAAACGTTCAGAATGTAGCATCATAATCCCAAAAGAAAGAATAGATACCACAACACTTAGTAGGCTATAAATTATATTTTTTCTATAAAATATCCAGTTTAAAATAAACTCCGTTGCCAAATAGAACACTATCGTAGTTGATAAATTTTCCAAAAAAAATCCTGAAGCAAAAATAAGAACTAATGCAAAGAATTTTAAAATATTATTATTTATCTTACTATAATTATCATTTTTCAATCTTTGATTAATCAAAATAACAGGTAAAATCAAAGCAAAAGGTAAGGTATAGTTAACAAATCCAGCTGTCCATAAAAATGATTCGTAAACTATTCTCATACTTGTTAATAAAAACAAAGTATTGAAAACAATTAGCCTAGTGACATCCACTTTTCCACTGATGAGACAAATTATGAAACAGATAAAAGTTAGGACAAGTCCCTTAAACAAACCATTTAAAATTTGATTATGTGTCCCTGCTAAAATCATCTCAAAAAAATTACCGATAAAACGACCTCCGTAACTAACGGTATCTTTTCCTAGCTTATAAGTTCCCCATCCCCAATCATCTAGATAAAATGGACTTTGCATTGCAACAAGTGACCACGATATAAACATTAAAATAAAGCCAAATAATGTTGTCTTTTTATAGCTCAATGTCATTTCTCTACCTTCTTTTCTTTTACCGATTTATTTAATTATTCAAGGATACTTTATTAAAATCCATAATCTTATCTATAACTTCTTCATCATCAAAAGAGGTGAACTTATCATTTTTTGTTGTATAAAAATCTGATCCAAATTCCGAAACATGTTGATAAGATGATGTAATATTTGTGAATAAGCTGTTACCTAAAAAATAATTCTTATTATTCTCTAAACCTAAAATATCCAATATCGTAGGTGCTAAGGAAAGGCTATTTTTTCCTCCTGCATTCAAAGTTTTTTGTGTATTTTTTGGATAATAAATCAAAAGTGGTATTTTATCTAAAAATGGATTATAAGATTCATTGAAATTTTTCATATAGTCTGGATCAGTATATGTTGTATGATCCGTTGTAAAAACAACGACCGTATTATCATACATTGAACTTTCCTTAAACTTTTTCCAAAAACTACCAAAAGCTAAATCCATACTATAGAAACGGTTATAGATATCAATTTTACCATCATTATATTTTTCATCCCCCTTCAACTTTACATGTGTACCAAAAGAATATGTGGTAAGTAGGAAAGGATTCCCTAAATTTGATAATTGTTCTGATTTCTCGAATAGCAAGTCATAATTTTTTTGATCCGATAATGTTTTTTCACTACCTACTTTGACTAGATCTTTTTTCTTTCCAGTAATAACTTTATCAAACCCCAAAGTATTGAGATAATTTGAAAATGAGACATGAGTAGGTTCTGGGTTGATAAAATTAGATACATAACCATTTTCTCTAAGAACATCTGGTAATGATACAAGATGAGTATCTGTCATAGAGTAAAGTCCACCGCTTTCCCCTTTTTCATATCCTTCCTGATATTGATATGCTGAATACAGTTGACCTCTTATCCCACGAAAAGTTGCTGCTGTATGATTAAAGTAATTTTGAACATTTGTTACCCCTGGTTCCACTAAGAAGCTGTCAAGATTAGGAGTCAAATTGAGCTTCAAATTATTATTGACATCTAGAACTCGGCTAGATATTCCTTCCGCAAAGATAAGAATGACATTCATTTTTTCTACATCGGTCTCAACACCACTGATAATATTATCCTTTGTGAACTCTTTAAGTATCTCCTTCTTTTCAGACCTTGATGCCTTTAAAAACGAAACTCTTTCATCAGCAATTTTTATCTCATGCTTTAACTCAATAAAACTGCCAATAGGTGTTGTTAAATTTAACAAAATGAAAATAATAATGTAAAGCAAGTCAATACAATAGAAAACTAAAACTTTACTAATAGTTTTATCTCTGAATAACCCAAATGTCATTGGCATAAAAGATACGGTGGCTGCTAGTATTAAAGCAGATATATATTTAGGTAGAGATTCACCCAGAGCTGATATATTAGTCACATTATTATACATGATATAAGATATATAATTACCAGATGCTATAAAAGTACCAATATTCAAAAGCACAAAAAAATATGCAATTGATGAGAGCAAATAAGCAATAATCTGTAACCTTCTACTAAACAGCTGCGCTAAGAAAAAAATAGCATAGATTTCTATTAAACCCAGTATCATATTTGGATGATAACCATTATAAAAAATTGAAACTAAACTTACCATTGTCAGTAAGCTGATCTTTAATATCATTATTTTTTTCAACATTATTTACTCCTTTAAAAAAATCAAATGTTACTTATTATTTTTCCTTTCCTCATAAAAAAGGGTTTTTCCTGAATTTGTCAAGTTTAACAATATCCAACTAAAGAAAAAGATAATAGGTAAGGTCATCAAAAATAACAAATAACTATTTTTGACACTAATTGATTGTATATCAAAATAACTTACCACTTTATTTGTAATAAAATGATGTGTCAAAAAAATTGGATAAGAGTATTTACTAATAACATCAACTACATTTTTAATTACAATTCCTTCAAACAATGATGATATATTTAAAATAATAATAAAAAAAGCTAAACTTACATAAAGCATTTGGATTTTTGCTGGTACCATATCCAATTTTAAAACTGTATTTAAAATAAGAAGCACTAAACTTAGTAGTATCAGTAACTTATTTTTAAAAAAGGTAAGATGTTTTTGAAGTAACATTCCTAATATAAAAATCGGAACAAATCCAATCGTCAATTGAAGAAAATGCCACATCTTGCTATCTATTGAAATTGGTAAATTAAATCCAACAAGTAAGATGATTGATAATACTATTGAACCAATTTCTTTTTCTATCACTAATTTCTTTAACACTGGAAATAAAAAATAGATAGTGATAATCATGCCAATGAACCATTCGCCAACTAACATAAAATTTTGAACACCAATCGTTGCCATGAGAGAATCAAAGCCAAATAAGGTGCTGATAAAATATTTCACCGAAACATGATTAGTCGAAAATCCCTTATTCTGTAAAAAGTTAAAAAAGAAAGCGCCTAAATATGCGATGTAAAACATTGGCAAAATTGACAACAACCTTTTTTTGACAAATGAAAAATAATTTATCTTTTTATTTCCATATACATGCCACATCGCTGCACCCGAAATCAACATAAATAAGCCAACACCTAAATCTCCCAGATAAATGCCAAAAGGATACTCAGTTAAAACAATTTTATTAGGCTGTGGCGGGCCATTATAACCAATAAAATTAGCATTATAATGTGTTAGAACAACCATCATGACAGCCATTGCTCTAATAAAATCCAGATAAAATAATCTTTCTTTTTTTATGTTAGGCATGACTATCTCCCATTATTTGTTTAATTTTTGTTGCATCTCCCCAAACACCAGGACTATCATAAGGACGGTCTGAAAACGCACCGTACTCTAATTTTATATCCCAATTGTGATCCTTAATATACCATTCAATTTGATCAGCAAGCGATTTTGGCTGACCTGTTGAAACATTAATAACTCCCGTGACCTTACTCTGAGTTGATGCCGCAACAATCATTTTCCCCAGTTCTTGAACAGATATAAAATCAAATTTATTTTTTCCTGTCGTAAATGGAAAAGTTTTCTTTCCTTCATCTGCTGCTAGTGTTAGTTTGGCAAAAATTGAACTACCAACACGGTCATCACCAAATATATAATAGGCACGTAACCAATAAAGATTGAAATCCAATTCTGAAGTAGCTAGTAGCAACGATTGACGCATCGCATTTTTAGCAACACCATACTGAGACAATGGATTACAAGGGGTACTTTCATCAAT
Organism: Pseudolactococcus yaeyamensis; assembly: GCF_054658615.1. Lineage (NCBI taxonomy): Bacteria > Bacillati > Bacillota > Bacilli > Lactobacillales > Streptococcaceae > Pseudolactococcus > Pseudolactococcus yaeyamensis. Next base: position 11,040 of record NZ_BAAGGP010000005.1, on the reverse strand, counting down.
CGCCCCTTCATGATAGCCAATCTCATGCATACTACCCATGACAGCAACATTTTTTCCACCATGTTTTACAAAGTTTCTAACAAATGTTACATGGTCCGAAAGATTTTTCATATGTTGCTCTGAATTATGAATAAAGCCATCCCGCCATGCCAAATGAATCAAAACATCCGGTTCATTCATTTCTTTATAAACATCTTTTTGATGATCAAAAATGTTCAGCTCAATCCTTTTTGCTTCATTTGGCACATTTTTAAAGTTAAAGTCAATTGCATAAACTTCATGTTCTGCAGCTAACGCCGCATTAACAACATGCCGCCCAATATAACCATTAGCTCCTGTGATCGCAATTTTCATATCTTTTCACCTCGTTTATAATTCCGTTCAATTTCTAAAAAATTGGTATTAGTCGTTTTATCTCGAAATCCAACCAAGTCATCATATTTTCCAAAAGACTTATTGAGGGGTACGAGACTATTATTTTTTATCTGAACATCACTTACAAAGACATTATAACTGTTATTTTGACTCACTTCAATAGACTTCCTAACAACATCTTCAGTCTCATCAAATAAATCCTTTGAAACCATATAACAATTAGGATTGACCCCAGTTACATAATGATGGGTTGTAAGATGAATATGCTCTGTTAAAGTTCTATGTCCTAAGGTATTAAAACTATTTAATAAATTAAGTACTTCACCATTTTGGGTAACTGCAAGTCCAACACTTTCAATATAATTATGTTCTCGTCTGACAATTCTCGGCATAACATAAGCAATGCCATCTCTTTGAGCTTGTCCTAGCATTTTTTCAATCCAATCGAAAGTTAAAATTTCAAAATCAGGATTAATGACAATGACATAATCGCCAGTAATAGTCTCTGTTAAGTTATCGTGCTTTACTTTGTATTTATCAGATATGTCATTAGCATTTTTTACAATCACTTCAAAATTAAAATAAGAAGTTTTAATAAAGATAGAGTTTAACAGTTCTTCTAAATGCTTCGTTGATTCTGAAGCATCAATTAAGATACTAACAAGCGGATTGCCAATAATAGGATATTGGAACAACCATTGTCCTAAAGCTTCATAGTTTTCATAAACTTTTACACCAAATTGTTTACGATTCTCCAAATCTTTACGCAATAAATTACGCTGTGCTTCTGGTACGTATGGTTTAGCTCCAGTTTCCATAGCTGTTGAGCCACTATGAACTCGCCACGAATAAATGACTTTGTCAATGTGATAAATTTCTTTAGGTGACAAGTCATTCGTGAGACGCATCACAAATTCCCAATCCTGAGCACCATTATATTTAGCATCTTCCCCGTCAAATTCTAACCAAAGTTCTTTTTTAAAGAGTACAAAATGCGTAATAATATTCATACAACGTAGAAAATCAAAATTGAAGTCAGGTTTCAAATACGCATCGAAATGCCTATTCCCGAGCTCATCAATTTTATCTTCATCAGAATATAGAAATTTGATTTTAGGATATTGATTAATCGCCTTAACATTTTCATATAAAGCATTAGGATAGAGATAATCATCATGATCAAATAGCGCAATATAGTCACCTTGAGCAATCTTGAAACCTTGATTGGTTGCACCAGCAATATGATGATTTTCAGACAAGAAAATTGATTTTATTCGATTGTCTTTTGCTACATAATTCGAAATACTTTCCCGAACGATTTGATTTGGTGAGCAATCATCAACAATAATCAATTCCCAATTTGAGTAGACCTGTAGCTGAACTGACTTTATTGCTTCATCCAACATTTTTAAGTCCGTATTATAAGTTGGCATAATAACAGAAATTAACGGTTGAAATGCAAAATGTTTACTTTCACTCGCCATCTGATCAAGTTCCGTGCTAGTTGGCATCATTGACATTAGTAAGTCATCCTGATACTTAGTCATCGGGGTGTAAAATTGATTACCCTTTAACCTCATATATTGTTTTCTCACAAAGGGAATTTGAGCTAACTTTTGTTTCAATCTTCTTTTCATTCCTTATCCTTACTTATCTGCGATTCAACTTTCTCATCGCAAAACGTTTTACACGTGACAGAAAATGTCTCACTTTACTAATTCTAACAGCCTGTTTATTTTGATTAACAATGGTTGTCAGCTGTGTTATCGCACCTAACTTCCCAGCCAAAGTTCCCTGTTGGTCAAAGGCTGGAAAGACAGCAAGTTGCTTAGTTAGCTGTCTCAAGTAAAACTTAAGGTTTAAATACTCAACAGCTGCATATCTGTCAGTCATAATAGTTTTTGTATAAAAATTAGCATCTTGTGCGATAAACGGATATGAACGCTCAATAGCGTGAGAAATCGTACCATCCACAGGTAAAGGCTCATCTGGAAAATCTGAATACTCCCATTCAACATCAAACAATTTTTTCATTGCTTTTGGTCTGAACCAGAACACTGACCCAAGTGGCGCAACAACCTGATGTTCCCCGTCTATCGGAACATGGACGTCCAACTTATTTAGAAGGTTTTGGGTATTTTTGACATTATTAGGATCTGGTGTCCATTCTTTTTGAACTGTCCAGAAAAAATCCCCATGATTTGGTTCCGGTGCAACCGCTAAACCAAGCTGTTTGTCTTGTTGGAATAACGATACAACATTTTGTACATAGGCTTTTGTACCATAAATATTTTCATTACATTTGTGCGCAAAACTGTAACCAACGGTTTGATTACCTAACTGAGTTGTTTTCTTATCATGTGCATAGCATATCAAATCGTATGTCCCATTAGAAATAATTTCACGTGCGCCAACTAACAAGGCTGAAACATCACGCCCTCTATTATTAACTAGTATAACTTTAACTTGATTAGATAAAGTTTCAAATTTCCTTTGAATCGTTGACACTAAGTTTTCTTGACTCGTTGTAATAAAAATATCCACATTTTCAGGCATATTGGCTGCATAAGTCAAGTAATCATCTAACAAATCTTCAAAATAAAGGTGTAAGATGAAGGCCACTTTCAACTTACTTTCGCCCACTTGTGAATAATCTGCTGGCATAATCGCAACATTTGCCATATTTTTATATATATCATAATAATGATAATTTGGTAGCACTGCCGGCGCGATTAACTCAAATGGATAAGAGGTATGATTTTTTATATATTCAAATAGTTCTGGATTCTGCTCACCACTCCCTTGTTCAACATATTGTTGTAAATCATTAAATGTCGCTCTTTTCTTAAAAATCGGACATCTTAGTTTTTCAACCATTAAATGTGGAATATAGTAAATTGGCGCCACAGTCTGCGGATAAAACTCTGTTGTATCAACAGAAACTTTCCATTGATATCCTAAATCTGAAAAATACCTAGTAAATACAGTTTCATGTCTACCGACACTCATGTCATAGGATGTAATTTCAGGCATTTCCGCCCAATATTTTTTCCAGTCTTCTGTATTAAACATACTTGACCGAATTGCAATCCAATGTGACTGGATATGCTCAGGATAGTAACCATAATAAGCGGTTTTAAGCAAATGTGGTGGCAACTGCATTTCACCCATTTTTGAGATTCCCCAAAAGTTAATCTCTGAGAATTGATCCATTTTATCAAATGTTTCAGCGAATGGGTAAAGTGGCCCCATGATTGTATTATTGAGTAAAATCAGCTCATCATAGTCAGAAAGTGACTCACCAATAGTTGCTATACCAGCTTGATATGCACCTACATCTAAACCACTATTCTTACGTTCCAACACTTCACCAAACTTTAACAATTTAGTTTTATTTTGTTCGTCTAATTTCCCATTGACAACAATCAAAATGTTCTCAACATTTTTTTTCAAATCTGTTAAGAAATAATCCACATAATCGTGAACAATACCTTGTTTATCATAAAAAAAGTAAACCGCTATTCTTTTCATCATTTTTTCCTTTGTTGATTCACAACAACCTTAACTTCTTGCCAATTTTAAACCATATACTTTGCTCAATCATCGCTAGTTTTTCTTGCTGTTCTTCTATTATGCTCAGACGTTCTACCAATAATTTGTCTTTTCCCATATTTAAACTTCGCTGCTCGTCTAAAAGTTCATCTTTTTTAATTATCAATTCCAGACGCTCACGAAATACTTCGCCTTGCTGATTAATAATTTCTAAACGTTCTTCCAATACTTGCCGCTCTTCATCAATAACTTGCATTCGCACGTTTAGTTCTTCGACTACAGCAATCGTTTGTTGCTTGAAATAGCGCAACTCTTTACGTGGGTTTTCATTATATTTTTCAATAGCAGTAACAAGCGATTGCGTAATCTTCTCAAGCGATTGCTCCCTTAAAACTTTTTTCTGTAATAAAGTAGTATGTTGTTTTGCTAAATCAAAATGATTCAATTTAACAGAAATCTTTTCAACAGCATCCGTTATATTTCCTAGCTCATATACATCCTCAGGTGATAAGTAACCTAAAGATAGCATCGATTTTGCAGCATAATTATCAGCAACAACTGTCGTCACACCTAATTTCAAGCTCTCAATAATCGTCAAGCTAAAAGTTTCCATCGCCGAAGTATTGACAAAGATATCCGAAGAACTAACATTTCCCCAATTTGCAGTGTAATCGTCTAAGAAACTAACATCTTGAATATGATGATTAGAAATATATTTTTTCAATTCGTCATAGTATGCCTTATCAATAATGGAACCAGTTATCACTAACTCTAAACTAGGAAAACTGAGCTTTAGTTGTTCGTAAATTCTAATCAATTCATCGGTATTCTTCCGTTTACCATTTACCGTATTAACTGACACAATTCGTGGTGTATTACTAGAGGATGCCAAAACAATGTCCGAAACGTCTGTAAAAGGATAAAAATAATGAACTGGTATCTTATAGGATAACTTAGTAATTTCTTCAGCTAATACATCGCTAGCAGTCAATATTTCATTTGAAAAAGAACTTATAAAATCATATTTTTCAAGTGTATAGGCAAATTCGCCTTCTGGAAATTCATGAACCAGCCAAAGATGTGGAATGTCACAAAATGCTGCCGCAAACGCTAATTGGGGAATATTAGCAGTATTAGTCACTGCAATATCGATTTTTTCCTGTATAATAATCGTTGCAATATCACTAATAGCTTTTACGTTTCTAATGGCATCCTGACTACTCTGCAAGCTATCATCTCGCCACCAAGTATAATCCAATAGATAATGTTTGATCCTGTTTTGCTTCAAAAACTCCGAAAATGTACTCGTATTAGGTGCGGTAGTTATCAAATGAATATCGTAACCTAACTGATTCAGATAGCTCATCTGATGATTCATTGCAATATCTGCACCATTTTCAGTCCCACCAAGTGGAGATAATATCAGAACCTTTTTCATAAATTTGACTCCTCTAGATATTAGACGCTTGTGCAATCAACTCCCCTTAAAATGAGAGAAAATTTTGTCAAGAAATGTTTTATTTTTTGACAATTTTTGTTTCAAATCTGCATTTTCTTGTTCAATCTTTAATTTTTCTTGCAACAAAATTCCATAATGCGCTGCAATCTCATCTTTTTGATATCGTAATGTATTGCGCTCTTGAAATTGTACAAATGACGTACTCATAAATTTCTGGACTAACTGAATAAAGTTTAAATCATAACCTATATTCGTAAAATCAACACTCGTATAAGAGATTCCTAACTTCGCCGCATCATATCCTGTATAAGTACTTATATCATCAGTTAATTTTTTACGAATTCTTAAATACTCAGATGAATTTTCTCCTGGAGTATCAACATCAAATAAATCATAATTAGATAAATACTCTTCTTCTGTCGTATGTCTAACCAGTTCTTCCAGCCCTGCATAACGAGATTTCTGATACTTTCCTTTTGTTTCGATGAATAAAACAGGAGTATTGAATGCTAATGATGGCAACATACAATGTAATCTTGATGTAACAATAGCATGAGCTGATTGATATAAAAACAAGAAATACTCAGCCATCAGAAAGCGTTCTTCTTTTGTCAAGTCAACTTCAAAATACGGAGACATTCGGATAATTTCTCTGTTAGTATGTAATTTCAAATAATCATAGATTTCATCAGAAATATCAACAGCTAGAATAAAGTCTTGTTGTTTAAAACGTTCATCTTTCTTCAACGTCAACGTGACACAACCAGACCAGTATGAAGGGATGCCATGTTCTTGAAACAACTGTTCTGTTACTTTATCACGCGCCCCTATGGATGATCCATAGTTAGTCAAATATTTTTTTGAAGCATCACTAAAGAAAGTTTTTTCAACCTCAGGATCACGAACATCAATGAACATTGACAATAAAAGCGGAGATAAATTTTCATCTCTAGGTGGCCATGCATAGGGTGAATGCATATACCAACCATTTCCTATCAATTTAATTTCATCATCATTTCGTTCATCTATAAACTCACCTACACTATCTCGGTTAATATAATAGTCAACCTGAGGAATAAATCTTTTGGCAGCGAGCGACTGAATTTCATCCCCAATATTCCCTGTAGAATAGGTATATAAAGCAAATTTTGTCACGACATCGTCCTTCTTTTTATTTCTATCAATAAAAGCACTAATTCAAGCTACTCCAATTACCTTTTTCTTGTAACAAAGGATTTGTTTTGTTGGTGCTGGCAACAAAGAAACGTAAAGAGCGTTCCGCATCCGTATAAGCAATATTTTCAGCCTTACCATCTTTTAAATTGAATAGTGTCACAACTACTTTGAAATTCCCCTTGTTAAGGGTATCAGTTGGCAATGTCCACTTAAATGAATAGTGACCTTTTTCAGTACTTCTGATAATGAATTGACCTTTTTCATCACGTCCTCCACTATCAATAATTGAACCTGGTATATCATCCGAAACTAGAGAAAGTCCCATGACAACAGGTAAGGGTTTTGTTACTTCATACTCTATGATACAAGAGAAATCTTCTCCTGATTTCAAATTTTGTTTACTTTCTGAAATTATTTTTAAATCTGGAACAAGTTCACTCAGCCCCAACGGAAAATGATGTTTCTCACCATCAATGTCTTCTTTTTCTACCTTTTTTGTTTCTTGTTTATCTACCGACTCGTAATTATCCAAGGTGTATTGTGATGCGACATCCTCAGGTGAACCTTCTATAACGATTTTACCACCACGAATTAAGACAGCCTTATTACAATATTTTCTGACAGAACTCATATCATGCGTCACCAAAATAATTGTTTTACCTTCTTTTTTGGCTTGTAAAAAGTAGTCATTACACTTTCTTTGAAACGCTTCATCGCCCACAGCAAGAATTTCATCTAGTACTAGAATTTCTGATTTAGCTTGTATTGCCACTGAAAAAGCTAGACGTACTTGCATGCCTGATGAATAATTCTTTAACTTTTGATTCATAAAATCATGAAGTTCAGCAAAATCAACGATATCATCATACATTTCGTCAATTTCTTGAGTTGAAAAACCTAATAGAGCACCATTTAAATAAACATTTTCAATACCTGTTAATTCCGGATTAAACCCAACACCTAGTTCAATAAAAGAAACCAAGCGACCATTAATCTCAACAGATCCTTTTTCAGGAACATATATTTCTGAAATAATTTTAAGTAATGTTGACTTACCACTTCCGTTTCGACCAACAATACCAAAAAAGTCTCCCTTTTCAACTTCAAAAGAAATATCTTTTAAAACCTCTTGCTCTTTGTATCCTTTAATACCTCTAAAATAATTAACCAAAGTTGTTCTTAAACTATTTGTACGTTCAGTAGGTAATCGAAATGATTTTTTAACATTTTCTACCTTAACAGCTATGTTTTCTTTCATTTTTTAAATAATCTCCGCAAATCTTTTCGAATTATGTTTAAAGACAGTGTACCCTATAGCAAAAACAACAAAAGGTATCACGTATGGAATATAAACAAATTTCCATGATAACAATTGACCAACAATAACATTTTGATCACTAATAAGCATAAATCTAATGTCTTGAATAATTTGAGCTAAAGGATTTAGCATCATAATTTTTGCTGCAATCAGACTTTTTTCTGATACCATAGAGATTGGATAAATAATAGGCGTCGCATACATTCCTGCTTGCATCGCTACTTCCCAAATTGGTGAAATATCTCTAAAGCGAGCAAATAATGTCGCTAGTAAGAATGCTACACCTAAGGAAAACACATACAGTTCAACTAGAAGTAGAGGAACCAGCAAAGCATACTTAGAAACATCTACATCGTTAATGAGAGCAAAAATTAATACAACAACCAAGTTAATTAAAAAGTTAATAAAGGCGTTAACAGAAACTGCCACAACAATAATCTCTTTAGGAAAACTTAGTTTTCTGAGCAAATCTCCTCTAGCAACAATGGAAGTTAATCCCATAACTGTCGTTTCCTGGAAAAAAGTCCAAATAACCATCCCCAAAAGTAAGGCAACTGCAAAGTGAGGGATACCATCACCAAATCTCAAAAAGTGGATAAAAACCATATACATAACGCTAAATAGCATAATTGGTTTCAAAATAGACCATAGATGCCCCATTACACTGCCTTGGTAACGCAATTTAAAATCAGTTTTTACTAATTCTTTCAGTAAAATCCAGTTTCTACTGTTCATTATTTTCATACCTCTTTTTGTCACAACAAATACTTTATAAATGTGCGAATTCTTCTATTATTCTATTATTCTATTTCTCTTTAAAAATAGTCTTTATCATCTAAGCAAAATAATTTATGATGTCATTATTTTTGGTTATTATACAAGTTAGTCAAAATCAATAACTTTAAAACAATACAATGTTTCAATTGATTTTTTGTAAATTTATATTTGATAAGTCGCTTAACTCGTTCAATCAAGTGTTGTTGATCAATATCTGAAAATTTCAAAATCAATTCGATATCTTTTGAAGATATCTCACTCCTAGCTTCTTCGACAATTTTTAAAGCCTGTGCCTGTGAATCATGAATAAGCTGCCAATAGCGTGTAAAAATTTTCTTAGGGCCTTTTCTTAACAATTCAAAGCGTTTTCTATTTGTCCTTGCACCCAAAACATTATTCTCATGTTGTCGATAAAGCTCGCCTGGCTGATCAATATAGACAAGTTCACCAGTCGCTGTCGCAAGTAATGCCAAGTACCAGTCATGCATAATAAGCTGCTCCGTACTGCGCCATCTGCTCGCCAAAGCTTGATTGATCATAGCTACGCCACCGGTAACTGTGTTTTCAGTTAACTCTGGTAGTAAAGTCGTATTGGCATGATGACTTTGACTTCGAATCATTGACGGTTGCGTTACAACTAAATTTTGATCCACGACGGATAAATCCATATAAACCATTAAGGGTTTAGCTTGATCATGCTTTTGCGCCTCATCTAACATGGTTGCCATTTTGTTTGGCAACCAGACATCATCCTGATCACTGAAAAAATAATAATCAGCCAGTTCAAACTTAACAAGCGTGAAAAAGTTTTTGATGACTCCAAAATTTTCTCGATTATCTGCGTTAATGAACTTGATGCGCTTATCTGCTATCGCAAATTGCTCAATGATTTGTGGCGTCTCATCTGTCGAGCCATCATCGCGTATCAGCAACTGCCAGTCTGTAAAGGTCTGTTTTTGAATACTCTCAATCTGCTCAGCTAAGAATTTAGCCCCGTTGTAAGTCGAGAGAATAATATTAACTTTCATTCAAAAACAACCTCTCATACTGTGCCACAATCCGTTCCCAAGTATATTTTTCAGCAATAATCACACGCGCCTGTTCTGCTAACCGAATAATTTCCAACGTCTCAAGTTTTTCAGCTTGAGCTATTAACGCCGTCAAATTATCCAATTGCCAAAATAAAGCTGAATCCAAAGCCACATTGCGATTAAAACTCACATCATAGACCAAATTCAAATCCGTTGCACGCATTGCCTCAAGTAAACCAGGATTTGTCCCACCGACCGCATGACCATGGATATAAGCAAAGGCTTGCTGTCGAATCGCAGTCAGTGTTTCTTTATCGTAAATCGTCCCGACGAATTTGACGCGCTTATCCTGCTCAAATCCAGTGATTTCCCGTAGTTTATCAAAGTAGGGATTACCTTGATGATTGGTAATAATCACCAAATCACGTGTCGTATCAGACGCCATGAAATTTCGAATGATTGCCTCGTAATTGTTTTCCGGTACAAAACGTCCAACTATCAAATAATAGTCTTTTAGTTTGACTCCTTGCGCATCAAACCACGTCATATCTATCGCCATATCACGCACGACAGGATTCGTCCCATAAGCAATCACCGTTGATGTCACATCACCATACTCGGCCTTCAAATAATCCTCAATCCCCTGATTATCCGAAATAATCAAATCAGCTATCTTAGCCATCTTCTGCTCGGAAAATTTGAGATACATCTGAATCGGTTTAATCCATTTGCTTCGTTTCCATTCAAGACCATCTGGATTTACCAGTAACTTCCCGCCAATCTTGTGAATCTTCTTGGCATAATGCCCTATAAAAGCACCCAATGTATTCCCTAAAATATAGAATATCGGGTTCTTAATCTTATTTTCTTTAATATAGCTTAACGCATAGTTTATTGCATCTCGATCATAAAAAATGACATTTGCTGGACCAAAATGTCTAGCCTTAATATCAAAAACATCCGCAGTCTTATAGTCAGAATGTTTACCACTTGCACCTCTTGAAAGATTGGCAACATGATATTTAATTTGATCTGACTGTTGATGACTAACCAGTTCATCAACAAATGTTTCAAAGCCACCATATTGGGCCGGCAAACCGCGCGCCCCAATTATAAACACATGTTGCATTTCTCACCTAATTTCTCAAGATATTCCTTACTATTATAGCACAAATGGCTATACTTGTCATTTTACACAGGTTACAAACACGACAAACGCATGACTCTCTCTCTCTCAATCTCAAAATAGGAAGCGTGTTTTTAAAAATAACAGCTCTCACATTGAAAACAACTGTGCCAAATAATCTGGAAAAGTCATTGATAACGAAAAACGTTTGAGACGAATGCTCATC
>NZ_BAAGGP010000004.1:0-78474 GCF_054658615.1 Pseudolactococcus yaeyamensis | reverse complement strand
CAAATTGAACGATTCGCTGGACACCCGCAAGTCGCCAAGTACGCTGGATTGAACTGGAAACAGACACAATCTGGCAATACTAACTCTCAAAACACGGAACTCGTCAAAAGGGGAAACAGATATCTTAGATATTACCTAGTTGAAGCCGCCAACTCGGTCAGAAGACATCTCCCTGAATATCAAGAGTTTTATACCAAAAAGTACAATGAAGTACCTAAACATCAACACAAACGAGCCATCGTATTAACCGCTAGAAAATTTGTGCGTTTGGTGGAGACGCTACTACGTAACCACCAACTCTATACGCCACCAAGGAGGCATATGGATCAATAAAATTTTATTGAGCACAAGTCCTTGATAGCACTTGCGAAAAAATGAATTTTTCGTAGGCTTATTTAGTGTACCTTAGTTTCATAAATCTTGTAAAATAAATTTACAAGTCTTACTTGACTTATTACCACTAGACTTAATCCAGTTTATAAACCGCAACTCCTAGTGAAAAAGATAAATCTCAGAACCGACGCAAGCGCCGAACCGTGTGATTTTCTATTTTCATACGGTGCTCCTGCGATTACTCGTCGCATAAAAGCATTGCTGAACGCGGTTTAACACCTTTTGCTTCATCATTTAAATGCTGACGATGATTTGAATTCTTGGATTGCTGCGTCTAATAAGTCTTCAGCTGGCAAATCTTTCGTTGTGACGATTGTCTCAAGCAAGTCTTTATGGTTAGCATCAAAGAAATCAAACAATTGTGTTTCAAAGGCAAGAATGTCATCAACTGGCACAGTATCAAGGAAACCATGTGTCAAAGCATAGAGAATTAAAACTTGATATTGAACGGCTAATGGTGCGTGCAGTGGTTGTTTCAAAACTTCCACGGTTCTGCGACCACGGTTGAGTTTGGCTTGCGTTGCCGCGTCCAAATCTGAACCAAATTGAGTAAAGGCTTCAAGTTCACGGAATGATGCTAAGTCAAGACGAAGCGTTCCGGCAACTTTTTTCATGGCCTTAATTTGTGCACTACCACCAACCCGTGAGACAGATGAACCGGCATCAATGGCTGGCCGAATACCTGAATAGAAGAGGTCATTTTCTAAGAAAATTTGACCATCGGTAATTGAGATAACGTTTGTTGCGATGTAGGCTGAGATATCGCCTGCTTGCGTTTCGATAAATGGTAAGGCAGTCATAGAACCACCACCTAATTCATCAGAAAGTTTGGCGGCACGTTCCAAAAGACGTGAGTGCAAGTAGAAAACATCACCGGGATAGGCTTCACGACCTGGTGCCCGACGGAGCAAGAGTGAGAGTTCACGATAGGCAACGGCTTGTTTTGATAAGTCATCGTAAACAACCAAGACGTGTTTGCCATTATACATGAATTCCTCACCCATAGCTGCACCAGCATACGGCGCGATGTAAAGCAAAGGTGAAGGCTGTGAAGCAGATGCCGTCACAACAATGGTGTAGTCAAGCGCACCATATTTGCGGAGCGTTTCAACTTGCGTGCGGACGGTTGATTCTTTTTGACCAATCGCCACGTAGATACAAATCATATCTTGACCTTTTTGGTTCAAGATCGCATCAATGGCAATCGTTGTTTTACCTGTTTGACGGTCACCGATAATCAACTCACGTTGACCACGGCCGATTGGTACCAAGGCATCAATCGCTTTCAGACCTGTTTGAAGGGGCTCAGCAACACTTTTACGTTGCATCACACCCGGTGCTGCTGCTTCAACTGGACGTGTTTTATCCGTTTTAATGTCGCCAAGACCATCGACAGGAATCCCCAAAGGATTGACAACGCGTCCAATCAACGCTTCGCCAACAGGGACTTCCATGATTTTACCTGTCCGTTTAACTGTATCGCCTTCACGGATATCGCCAAACTCACCGAGAACGATAATCCCGACGTCAGTTGACTCCAAGTTTTGTGCCATACCGTATGAACCGTTTGAGAACTCAAGCAATTCACCACTCATGGCATTTTCCAGACCATGAGCACGGGCAATCCCGTCACCAACGTATGTTACAACTCCGGTCTCAGCGACCGAAAAATCAGGTGTGAAATTTTCAATTTGTTGTTTAATCAGTGAACTGATTTCATTAGCGTTAAAAGCCAAAGATTGTCGCCTCCTTATTAGAGCATTTGAATTTCAAGCTATTTTTCTAGAAAAAAGAATGTTTATCGGACCTGCGCAAGCGCAAATCAGTTAAAGCCTTTTTCTAAGAAAGTTTACGACTGTGTCGCCCAAGCTTTCAGTATCATTTTTAAATAATTGATTTCGCAATTTTATTTAATTGCGATTTAATACTAGCATCGATGATTTTGCCACGAGCATTGATAATCACGCCACCCAAAATACTGCTATCAACTGTATTTTTGATTGTGACTTCATTGAGGTCAAATTTGCTTTTAATCGTTGCTTCAAGTTTACTGAGTTGGGCATCAGATAGTGCAATCGCACTCGTCACGTCAACATCTGAAATCTTGAACAAACTATCAGCTTGATGTCGGATTTCCTTAATGATGATAGGTAACAATGCCATCCGTTGATTTTTCACCAACACTTCCAAGAAATTCTTGAAAATATCAGAGGACACATTTTGTAAACTCTCAATGACTTGATGTTTCTTATCATCCGAATAAGCTACATCAACTAAAAAAGCTTGGAAATCCGTCGACTGAATGACTTGACCAAAAGCAGCCACTTCAGCTAAGACAGCCTCTAATTGCTGACTTTCTTGAGCAACTTCAAGCAAAGCTTTACTATATTTTTGAGCAATAATGAGAGACATATTTATTCCCCCAATTTTTCCAAGTATTGATCAATCAAATCTGATTGCGCTGACGCATCCAGTGTTTGACCAATCAATTTCTCAGCAATTTTGACTGAAATATCAGCAACATTGCCCTTGATGCCTGAAATGGCTTCTTTTTTAGACTGTTCAATTTCTTCATTGGCACGTTGTTTCGCACGGCGTGCTTCTTCTGCAGCTTCTGCCACAATTTTGGCTTTATTGGCTTCAGCAGTATCTTTAGCACTGTTGATAATTTTAGTGGCTTCATCACGTGAACCTGCTAATTCAGATTCACGTTGCGCTACAAATTTTTCAGCTTGTAGCCGTGCTTTTTCAGCATTGTCAATGTCATCATTGATTTTTTTAGCACGTGCATCAAAAATTGATGTCAATGCACCCCAAGCATACTTTTTTATCAAGATAAGCAAGATTAGAAAGGCACCGCTGACCACAATGATGTTGCCTAACATTGAACTCGGAGCAGATTCTAACAAAATAAATGGACCCATGACTACTCCTTTCTACTCTACTTTTGCGATTTTTGCATTGATATACATGGTTGATAATAAAACGAAGACGTATGCTTGTAATGCGCCGATAAAGATTGAGAATGCTGTCCATGCAATTTCCAGAACAATCGCAAATGGTAAGAGAACAAAATGTACATTTCCAAGCTGAGCAAGCAAACCAACCAAAACTTCACCTGCAAAAATATTACCCCATAAACGTAAAGCCAAACTCAGAAAGTTAATAAACTCTTCCATAATATTCATCGGTAACATGGCAGCTGGTGTCAAGAAAGTGTGTTTGATATAGCCCTTAAAACCGAAACGTCTGACGCCCGATAAAGTTGCAACAAGCGCCACCATTAAAGATAGTGTCAAGGTCACACCAATATCTGCCGTTGGCGATTTCCAATAAGTCAGCTCATTTGCACCTTCAATTTTAGTCATCAAACCAATATTGTTAGACACAAAGATAAAGATAAAGAGTACAAAAGTAAAAAGTGAATAACGACGAGATTCAGTCGCACCCATATTATCTTTTGACACCCCATTGACAAAATCAATTATCCATTCCAGAACATTTTGTTTTTTGGTTGGGCGCAAAGTCATTTGACGACTCGCCCAAAAAACAAAACCGAAGATAACCACACAAGTCAAAAGCGTCATGACAAGGACAGTACCATCAAAATAAACCGGTCCAATATGAAAAGACCAAGATTTTTCCAAGATTTTTCACTTCCTTTCTAAACATAGAGGTAACCAAGATTGACATGATTACAACAAGAAGTCTCTTATTTCAGAATGAATGCTAAACCAGCCGTGATAAAGAAAGTCCCTTCAATAAATGCAATCCCAATGAACATAAACGAACGTAATTTGTTCTCAAGTTCTGGTTGGCGTGATACTGCGTTCAAAATACTACTTACGATAAGACCTTCACCGATACCTGCACCGAGTGCTGCAATCCCTAAAGCGAGAATTCCTAATGACATGAATTTGTCCTCCTTAAATTTGGATAAATTTTTTCTTGTAAGTCTACCTTACGTTTTTACTTAACAGTAAAATTCTAGACCTATTTTGCTGAAATGTCAACCAAAAAATCAGTCCAGAGACTGATTTTCTGAAAAATAACGAAAAAGTTTTCAGTTTCAAGATAAACGTTCTTCTTGATTGTATTTTATAGGAAGAAATCCAAGCACACGATCCATCATTTTTGTCCAATAATACCACTCATGTGTGCCGTCTGATGTTTCATATATAACATCAAAACCCTTATTTTTCAGGTCTTGAACCGCAAAGTTATTAGCTAGATAGAGAAAATCTTGATGACCACACCAAGCGTAAAGTTTTGGTTGCTCATTGCCAAATGTTTGCCTAAAATCAGTCGCCAGTTTTTGGACAGAATGAATTGATTCGTCGAATTTGTCTAGGTCTCCAAAAACACCTTGCCAGTAAGCCACGTCGCCTATTTCTTCTCTTGGCACATTTTCAAAAGAAATCGCACCTGACAAACTTGCCGCATAAGAAAATTTGTTAGAGGCAAGGGCAATTTTGAAAGCACCGTAACCGCCCATGGACAAACCTGCAATAAAATTCTTCTCACGTTCAGTAGAAAGATTTGGCAGAAAATTTTGCAAGACTTGCGGCAATTCGTCTACAATCGCATCATAATATCTCGCCCCATAAGTCGTATTGGTATACCAAGCTAAATCTGTTGACGGCATCACCACTGCAAGATTAGTGCTTCTAACCAGACGCTCAATGCCAGAACGATTGAGCCAAGAATCTTGATTGCCTGACATCCCATGCAACAAATAGAGGACAGGGATGTCCGTTGTCGACACGTCCTCATCTGGATTTTTGCTTACTTCAGGGTATAACACGTTGACCGTGCGCACCATGCCTAGCATTTCTGAGTAATAGTCAATTTTAAAAAGTGCCATAATCTATCTTTGTACACCAGTCAGACATACAATTCCTTTCTACGATTTCATGCCATGAAATCTTGAAACTTATCCTATGCTTCGTTGCAGCGAAACAGAGTTATTCTATCAGTACTTTTTCAGAAGTATTGCTTCTATTTTATCATTTTACCGTCAAGATGTGCCAAGATTTACCGTTTTTTTCAAATTTAATGGCACCATTTTCATCCGTTCGTAAAATCTGAACGCCATATTTCTGAAAAATCGTGAGCGTTTCCATATTCGGATGTCCATAGCGGTTATCCTGACCACAGGAAATCAGACCTACTTTCGGTCTAATGGTCTTGATAAAAGGTTCAGACGAAGATGTTTTCGACCCATGATGTCCCGCCTTTAAAACATCCACCTCAAGCATCGGATAATGCGCCAACAACTCACGCTCACCCGCCGCCTCCAAATCACCCGTTAGTAAAAACTTTGTCCCATACAAGTTACCGTATAAAACAATCGAATCGTTATTCTTACCATCCCCTGGGATAAATGGATACAGCACTTCCAGATAGCGATTAAAAATCTTTAACCGTTGACCGACTTGCGCCACCTCAATTTTAGCCCGAGTTTGCTTTAAAAGTTTAACAAATTTAACATTGCTGAGACTTCCTTGACTAACTAGGATTTTTTTGACTTTAATTTGATCGATAACTGCAAGCAAATCTCCCATATGATCGACATCAGTATGGGTCACAACTAATGTATCAATCTGACCGACACCCAAACTTTTTAGATAGGGAATTAAAGTCTTTTCAGCCGCTGCTGCTGTCGTTCTCTCCTGCCACTTCTTCTTTGCCCCTATCTGAATGCGTCCACCTGTATCGATTAAGATATTGCGCTGATTAAATCGATCCTGTAAAAAAATACTATCGCCTTGTCCAATATCCACCATGGTAATCGACGGTGTTGGTGGTTTTTTAGTCACGAAAAATAAACTCAGCAAAACCAATGCCAATCCATATCTGATTTTTCGATTGTGCCACTGGTCAATCAAAAAGCCTGTCACAACTAACATTGCCAAAAAAATGAAGGCAGTTGGTTTGCCAAGAATTAATGGATAATGACTCCAACTGTCGGTCAATTTGATGAGATTTTCAAGCCACTGGAAAACGATATTGACTTGTGTTAATGTAAAACCTGTCACCATTGCCAGTAAACAAATAAGAGATAGACCCGGTAGAAAAAGGATATCAAAAAGAAAGCTGAAAACAAAGGTAAAAAAAATTGACAGCGGTTGGAAGTTGTGGAAATAAAGGATGAGAAGCGGTAAAACTGACAGAGAAAGCGTCAGACTTTCTGCTAGTAACTTACGGTATTTAGGGAGACTTTCAAAACGATCGCCAAACATGGAAATGACAAAAGCGAAAAGGAGTGATAAGGTGCCACCAGTGGTTAAGAGAAATTTAGGCATGATCAGAAATAATAGCAAGAGGGTCAGGCTAAAATTATCAAGATTTTTGAACCCTAAATTTGCCAATACTTTCTGGGTGAGTGATCTGATAACAGATATCGAGAATCCCGTCATGCCAGCATAAAAGACTGAAAATGGGAGTTGAAATAGATCAACGACATCACGTCTAAAACCTAGCCTGAGTAAACCTTTACGTAAAAAATCAACAAAAAATGAAACCTGCATGCCAGATAGGGCAAAGAGATGCATAATCCCCAAACTGGTATAGATGCTCCCCATTTCATCAAAATCTTTACCGAGATAACCAAAAAGCAAGCCAGTCATATAGGCTGACATCGGTCTGGGAAAATGTTGCTCACAAAACAAAATAGCTTTGCGTCGTAAAAGTGGCAAACTCCAGCTTTTTTTGTGTGTGATTTTTATGATTTGGTCAATCGTCAAGACACGGTAAATATTTTGTGTTTTGAGATAGGCTTGGTAATCAAAGCCATTGAAATTACGGCTCTGACTAGCTTGTTCTAGTTGTCCTGAAATAGATAAAACGACTGGTTGTGCTAATGTCTTAAAATACTGCTGTTCTTGCACCGTTGCTAGCTTATAATAGATCTGATAAGTTTGCTTGCCTGACTTGCCCCGAAAGGAAACTTGGTCACCATTGACCTGAATTGTATCAAGTATTGGAGTAATCTGAATCACTGTCGTCTCACGCGCAAAACTTTTAACTTCTTGATGTTTAATCCCCAGACATATCGTCGCAAAGACAAGTAAAATCAAACTGAGCTTTAAAAAAGTTCTGATACCATTATGCCAAATTAAAGTAAAAATGGAAATCACAAGGAAGATCATGAGTAGATAGGAGAAGCGAAAAATGGCGTAGTAGACGATGACACAAAAATAAGCGACAAAAATTGAGGGTAGATTAATCCACACTAATGCTTGCTTTAAGTTTTTCAATCATCTTCTCCCCAAAACCTGAGACCTTGCCCAAATCTTCTGGTGTCTTAAAAGGGCCATTTTGTTCGCGATAATCAATGATGTCCTGAGCTCTTTTAGCCCCTACGCCGTTCAAGGTCTGGAGCTGTGCATGTTCAGCCGTGTTGATGTTGACTTTATCTGATGATGCAGGCGTCGCTGCTTCTTGTCCTGTCGCATTCTTTTCTGTTGTCGCTACTGACGAAGGGACAACCCTAACATTTTCACCAATATTTGCCACGTAAATAATCATCTCATCTGTCACCTTTTGAGCTAAATTGATCGACTTTCCATCTGCTTGGTCAGTCAAGCCACCAGCTAAGGTGACGACATCATTGACCCGAGCATTACTGTCTATTTTATAAACTGCAGGTTTTTTCACTGCACCTTTAATATCGACCATGATTTGTTTGCTCGTCTCGGATTTTTGACTTTCATTAGACTGTTTTACAGTAGGTTGTTCCGATTTGAGTGTCGTTACAGATTGCTCTGGTAAGACAAGTGCATCACCAGTATCATTTGTTATGCTTCTTACTCCAAAAAAGACAATCAAAATGAGAACTAACCCGATGCCTATGACAAGTTTTAAATGTTCTTTTACTTGTTCAATTATCATTTTCATATTCATATCTTCACCTCACTTTTATATACGAAAAAAATCCCCATTTGTCACAGGGATTTTAGCTTATTTTTTGAGGTTTTGGACAAATTGCTTAAAGATTTTTTCGTCAGAATAACTCAAGACATTTTTGGCATAAATGCGCTCTCCGAATTTTGCAACAACAAGCAAGGCAAGAGCCTGCATCGCCAAAGCAATATAAGCATCAGCAGATGTCGAAACTTCTGTAGCCAAACGACTTGGCATAAGTGTTGTTGAGACAAAAGGTATAAAACTCAAGACTTTAAGAACAATATTACTAGGGATAGTTCCCCCAACTATACCCGCCATGTAACCAATCATAGATAGAAAGACAATAGGCTGGACAGCTTGTTGAACCTGACTTTGATCATTGACAAGACTTGCGATGATTGCCGTCAAGAATAGATAAGACAAAAGACCAACTACCAACATCAGAACAGAGAAAATCAAAAAGCTACTATCAACTCCTTTAACCATCTCTAGGACGCTTTTAACCATCTTATTATCTTTTAAGATGACGCTTGCGCCTACTCCCAAGACAACATAAAACAAGATATGTGTGAGTACAAGTAAGCCGATGCCCACAATTTTACCATAATATTGGACTTTAGCACTTGTAGCTGCTAGTAATGTTTCCATAATACGACTTGATTTTTCATTCGCAATTTCCTGAGCGATCATATTAGTATAAACCATTAATAGCATGAAAATCACAATCACAACAACCGTTGAAATTAAGTAATTTGCTGCGTTTTTACCTTCACCCCCGTCAGATTCTCCTTTATCACTTAAGGTTTTCATGGTTAATTCTGCTGGTTTTTGTAAATTTTCTAAATCTTGCGCACTTAATTTTAACTGACTCGCTTTATTTGCCAAATCAATCTGTGATAGAGCTGTTCTAACCGTTGTTTCAGTAAATTTTGTCGTCCCATCTGTTGAGGTGACCAAGGTATAGCTATCGTCTTGCTTGACTAAGTAACCATCCAGTTTATCTGACATAATTTTTTTCTTCGCCGTATCAACATCAGCTACTTCTACAATATCAGCGTCTAATAATTTACCTGACTTAATCGTTTGCGCAAGGACTGTATTATCTACCACAGCAAGCTTTGCTGGCGTATCATTGTTCGTTTTAGCGATAATAAATCCAATAGCAAGCATCACAATCGGTATCAGCAAAGGTGTTAAAACGGCTATCCAAAAGCTTGGTGTCTTAATTTTTGTACGATAAACCTGTCCTGCGACTAATTTCATCTGTTTAAACATTTTCAGCGACCTCCTTACGGAAAATTTCATCGAGCGTTGGTGGTGCTTGCACAAAAGCTTGAACATAGCCTGATTGACTAACTTGTTTGAAAATCTCTCGACCAACGGACTCCTCACTGACATGAATCATACGACCAGCACCTTGTTTTTCAATCGTCTGAACACCAGAAATGGCTGACAAATCAGCATCTGGCACATCGCTTTCTATATAAACTTGCGTGCGGCCAAAGCTGTCTCTAATCCCATAAACATCGCCTTGCAAAACGACTTTACCTTTTTTGAGCATGGTTAACTGGTCACTGAGCAACTCAACCCCACTCATATTATGGCTTGAGAAAATAATCGCTGCACCATTTTCCTTGAGCGTTTTAATTTCCGACATCAAAAGACTGGTATTGACTGGATCAAGACCTGTAAAGGGTTCATCCAAAATCAAAAATTCTGGCCGATGAATTAAGGTTGCGATGAACTGGACTTTCTGGGCATTCCCTTTTGAAAGAGTCTGCACTTTATCTGTGATTTTACCAACAACTTCTAGTTTTGCCATCCATTGTACAAGTTCTTCACGCGCCTCAGCTCGTTTCATGCCATGGAGCTCAGCAAAATACAAGATTTGTTCTTCAATCGTCAACTTTTGATAAAGGCCACGTTCTTCAGGTAAAAAACCAATTTTTTGCTTAATCTCTTGTGTGATAGGCGCAGCTTGCCAAGTAATCTGACCATGATCTGGTTTGATGAAATCCAAGATCATCCGAAACGTGGTTGTTTTTCCTGCACCATTTTGACCAATCAAGCCCATGATTTCTCCCGGCTTAACGGTCATATCCAGCTGATCAACCGCAATCTTATCCCCAAATTGCTTGGTGATATTCTGTAGTGTTAACATATAATATCCTTTCTACGTGCGCCAAGGCGCATTTGAAACTTGACCGACGCTATCGCTCTGGCCAAGAGGGGTCATTCGCGACCTTCGTCTGCTCAAAGTTCTTTCTAGGTGCGCTTATACGCACTTGACAGCACGAGGGCAGTCAACGCTTTTTAATAGATAGTTTGTAAAATTCTAAACTTTCTTTATATAACAATTTTATTTTATCACATCTGCTAGAAATTAGCTTGTTAAAACTGGCGTTTGCCTATTTTCTCATCCAATAGGCTAAATAAAGAACACTTAATGACAATGCCCAAACAATATAGGTCACAGGCACACGAATATACTCGACATTGAGTGATAGGATGACTATGGTAGCCAAAATAAGAATCGCTGCAATCCCAATATGTGATAAGGCTTGTTGATACTGCGCTTTTCGTCGCTCATCTGTTGCCGCAATCCTTTTAGCATGTAGTAATTTCGGCGACTTGAATTGCTTGCGAATGGTCAATAAATTACTGGCAATCGCCATAATAAAAGTGGTAAGGCAAACCCCAGAATACTAAATGTTCTTGCTGTTGAACCATACTGCGATGTGATGTTTAAAGTAGCATAGATTAAAACGACAACGACAAATATTGTAAACAGAATTAATTTCAATACTTGGTAAATCTTAAATTCTGAATCAGTTTGAATATTTTTAAACCATAAAAATTTAAACATGACTTCCCCTTTCTTTAAGCGCCACCTATTTCCTCATCCGATAATAATAGTAACCCAAAACAAGATAAAGTAAGATAAGTAAGTCCATCATCGTCACTTCAATCACATCTCTCTTAATGGAGAAGACAATTAAGATGGCAATAATCGTTAATAAAACTTTACCAATCTGAGCCCAGACCTCTTGTTCAACTATTTTTCGACGCTCATCTGTTAATCTCAATCGCGCAGATCTTAGCCGTTTAGGACTACTTAAGACGCGAATCAACCAAATGATGTAGCATACGAAAGGGATACTACCGCCAATCAGACCACCAATGAAGTAAGATGACCAGCCAAAATTACGATAGATAATCCAACACGTCCCTAACCCAATCAAAAGCGTCAAAGGCAGCCAAAGTAGCTGATATTTCCGGTAATCTTCATCTGCTATCACGTTCTTTTTAAATAGATATTGCAACATCACATCTCCCCTTTCTCTGTTTCTGGGTCACTAAAAAAAATATCTTCGATACTGGTCTCAAAATACTGAGCCAGTTTGTAAGCCAGATTCAGAGACGCTGTGTATTTTCCTTTTTCTAGTGAAATAATGGTCTGTCTCGTTACCTCCATCGCTTCAGCTAAGGCTTCTTGAGAGACGCCGTAGGCTGTTCGATAAGCCTTAATTTTATTCACCAGCACCTCCTGTCTAGTTTGCTTTACGTAAAGTTTACTATACTTTTTTAACGGTGTCAACAGGTAAATTGGGATTTTTTTCGACTGAGTGACAATCTAACAGAACTACAGACATCACACTAACTACCAAGTATATGTTACTCTATCAACGCTCAGTGAGAGGATAAGAACTTTTGTTCTTTAATAATTCCCATTTTATAGCAGCACAAATGGCATACTAAACATTATGCCGAATCAATAAAGATTTGACTAGCATTGTTATATAAGAAATACTTTCAAACATCATGACACTTACAGTGATCAATAAAATTTCCTGTAATCCAATTTGAACAAGAGATATTAACCATTGACTAAAGTTAATGCTTGTAATGCCTAAAAAGATATTCAAAATAGATAAACTTATGACGTAAGTTAATGCAGCTTGAAATTGTAATTGAAAATTTTTTTGTTCATTTTTTTGAATTATCGTAAATAAAATACAAGAAATCGCCAAACCTGATAAATTATAACGCGCATCAAGTTGATTTAGTGTCACAATTATTGGCATCACGAATACTATTATAAGGTATAGAATATCTAGAATTTTTGGCAAATCCTTTTGTACACTATTGTTTCTGCCACAAACAGTACATTTTCCTATTAAATTAGGTTTAATTGTCCTAGTTTCATTAGTTGTTCCATCTGAAAATTCATATACTTCTGAATAAGCTGTTGTTTGATTTTGTAAAATACTCAAAATGTCAAGACCCATTTTCCCAGCTACAAGTTCTGTCAAACTTGATTGAGTGGCACCTATGCCAGATAATCTAGTAACTTTCATATCTTGCTGATAACAATGATAACAGGGCGTTTTTTCAGGTATATAATTTGGTCCTACTACACCCGTTGTACCTATAAAGCCTCCCTGAACCATACTAACTTTATTTTCAAAAGCTACTTGCCCTACCCACTCTGTCATCTCTTCGGGTGTATCAATTGCTTTTACAACTAAATCAAAATCGGACTTAATGACTTCCCTAACATCTTTAATATGATAAAGTTTCTGATGTATTATTTCTATCAAGACTTCTGGAAAAATAGCTTCCAGTTGTTCTTTTAGTACATCAACCTTATTTCTATCAATATCTATATGGCGGTAAAGTAACTGTCTATTAAGATTACTTAACTCAATCTGATCAAAATCAAGAATTGTCAAATGCTTAATTCCCATTGCACATAATTGCCAAACTATATGCGTACCAATCGCACCGGCTCCCAATATTAATAGTCTCTTTTCTTTTAATTCTTGATAACTTACTGATGACGTTGTGAGCGAAAAATAACCGTTATTTCTTGAAAATGCTGAAGATAACTCTAGTCGATAATCTAGTAAAATGTGTGAACTAAATAATTCAACCATCTCGCTTTGAGAAAATATTATTTCAAGTTCACGCATACTAATTGCCTCTTGATTCTGAAAACAATTAATAAAATGACTATAAATCTTCTTATCTAAAATTTTTTCAAACTTAAATCCATTTCTAATGACAAAACTTTTTTCCGTCTCCAGTACCATGATAAATGGATTAGGGTAGTAAACTTGCACGTCTTCTCCTCCGTATCAATATAATCATAATCAAAAGCAAAACAATCATTAAGCAAGGTAAGATATAGTTAATGGTCTACTGATAACCAGTTGCAAAAATTGGAAATTGTCTAGTTATAATAAAATTCATCGTATTAATAATAAATATAGGCAAATAGAGTCTATCAATCACACCCATTGTAAACTCTATAAGGTTAAAAATTTGTTTATTGGGTCGGACTAGTTCAAATACATATGATTTTGATTTTTCTCGTAAATTAGGTTCATCCAATAACTCACATAATATATAATATCCATCTAGCTTGATTAAAAAGCTTAAATTTAAAAATATCATTCCTATATTTATGGTATTCCACAAAAAGATAGCATAATTATCAAACCCAAATTGATACTCTAATAGTAGACCTACACCTAGAAATATCATCTGACTGCTAATTCCTGCAAACCAAATTTGCAATCGTTTAGACTTATCCTTAATGTGTTTGATACCTGTAATATCCACATAAAAAACAGGATTAAAATGATTAAGCCCAATGCCCATTTCAAATACACTTCCTCCTGAATTTATCATCAATATTGCATGACTACATTCATGTAAAATACCAATTATAAATATCTCGAACAAATACAAGACTATCGTATCCCAACGAAAATAATTTTCTGACATGATATGGGTAACAATTTCACTTAAATGCTCTCTTAAAATAAATAAACTAAAACCTAAAATAAAAACGCCAGATAAAATCGCATTGGATAATACTTGACTTATACTTCCTTTTTTCAAAAAATGAAAATTTTTAGTTATAGGTAACAATATTTTTAAAATATCGAATTTTATCTTCGTTTGTTCACTATCCTCCAATAACCCTTTAGTTGACAATAAAAGTAAGTAGCGTTCAAATTGACTTGCAGTGAAAACATGATCAAATAAATGATATAACTCACCGATTTTTTTCCTACCATCAAGTTTTTGAATTATTTGATATTCTATTTTACCAATTGTAAATGTTTGTTTAGTTATAGTATTTCGGACAATAAACCCAGAATCATCTTCTCGGAATATTAAATCCGAATGATGTTTTGGTTGCCAATCGTCTGTAAACATTTTCTTTCCTCGCTATATAAAAACATCTATCAGCTGATAGATGCGAAACATTTAAGTCTTGTGTTTTTTAAGCCAAAAATAAAGAAAATACAAAATCGAAACCACTAATAAAATGATACTTATTGTGTTGAATATATCGTATTTTTTTTTCAAAAAATGACTAGAGACAATTAAGATTGCCATAATTAATGAAAATATTTTCTTTCCGTTCATCGTAATATCACTCAACAAACGCTTAAAAGACCCAGTATAAAAACACCAAACATCATGCCATTAGCAATGTCTTGAGCTGTACCATCTTCTTGCTTCTTGCTTCTTGCTTCTTGCTTCTTGCTTCTTGCTTCTTGCTTCTTGCTTCTTGCTTCTTGCTTCTTGCTTCTTGCTTCAGTATATCACAATATCACATTTTTAAAACGTTGTCAACAATAAACTCATTTTTTTATCTAAATTAATTTATATAACTATTTTATTTTGATGAAAAAATAAGTTTTTTCGAAATATCTAAAACAAAAAAAGCAGATACCCTCGCATCTACTTTTTTCTACCTATTGGCTTTATTTAACTTCTTCAAAGTCACCGTCAACAACATTGTCATCTTGAGGCGCTTCATCAGCGTTTTCAGCTCCTGCTGCCGCTTGTTGTTCAGCCGCAGCTTGTTCATAAAGTTTAACAGCCAAGGCTTGTGCTTTTTCGTTCAACGCTTCAAGTTTCGCTTTCATATCTTCAAGATTATCAGCTTCTTGTGCTGCTTTCAACTCATCAAGTGCCGCTTGAGTAGCGTCACGTTCAGTGTCAAAGCCTTTGCCTTCAGTTTCTTTGATTGTTTTTTCAGTTGCAAAGATTGTGGCATCAACTTCATTTTTAAGGTCAACTTCTTCTTTACGTTTGGCATCCGCTTCAGCATTTGCTTCAGCATCTTTCATCATTTTGTCAATTTCTTCATCAGACAAACCTGAGTTTGATTGAATTACGATAGTTTGCTCTTTGTTTGTCCCCATGTCTTTGGCTTTAACAGACACGATACCATTTTTGTCAATGTCGAAAGTTACTTCGATTTGTGGGATACCACGAGGTGCAGCAGGAATGTCTGAAAGTTGGAAACGACCAAGCGTTTTGTTGTCTGCAGCCATTGGACGTTCACCTTGAAGGACGTGAATATCTACTGCTGGTTGGTTATCAGCCGCTGTTGAGAAAACTTGTGATTTAGATGTTGGGATTGTTGTATTACGGTCGATGAGTTTTGTGAAGACACCACCCATTGTTTCAATACCAAGTGACAAAGGTGTTACGTCAAGCAAGACAACATCTTTAACATCACCCGTAATCACACCAGCTTGGATGGCAGCACCCATGGCAACTACTTCATCTGGGTTGACTGATTTATTTGGTTCTTTGTTTGTTTCTTTTTTAACCGCTTCAACAACTGCAGGAATACGTGTTGAACCACCAACCAAGATCACTTCGTCAATTTCAGATGCTGACAAACCAGCGTCTGACAAAGCTTTACGGACTGGTGTTTTCGTACGTTCTACTAAGTCAGCAGTCAAATCGTCAAATTTAGCGCGTGTCAAAGTTTCTTCCAAGTGAAGTGGTCCAGCTTCGCCAGCTGTGATAAATGGCAATGAGATTTGTGTAGATGTTACACCTGACAAGTCTTTTTTAGCTTTTTCAGCAGCATCTTTCAAACGTTGCAAAGCCATTTTATCTTGAGACAAGTCAATACCATTATCAGCTTTAAACTGTGCTACCAAGTAATCAATGATTTTTTGGTCAAAGTCATCACCACCAAGATGGTTATCGCCAGATGTAGATAAGACTTCAAAGACACCATCGCCAAGTTCAAGAACTGAGACGTCAAAAGTACCACCACCAAGGTCAAAGACAAGGATTTTTTCGTCTTTATCAACTTTATCAAGACCATAAGCAAGTGCTGCTGCTGTTGGTTCGTTGACAATACGTTCTACTTCAAGACCAGCGATTTTACCAGCGTCTTTTGTTGCTTGACGTTGCGCATCGTTAAAGTAAGCAGGAACGGTAATAACAGCTTTTTCAACTTTTTCACCAAGGTAATCTTCAGCAAAACCTTTGATGTATTGGAGAATCATGGCTGAAATTTCTTGTGGTGTGTAAGATTTACCACCAGCTTCGACTTTATAGTCTGTCCCCATGTGACGTTTGATTGAGATGATTGTATCTGGGTTAGTCACTGCTTGACGTTTGGCAACTTCACCAACTTGAATTTCACCGTTTTTGAATGCCACAACTGATGGTGTTGTGCGATTACCTTCTGGATTAGCGATGATTTTAGCTTCGCCGCCTTCAAGAACTGAGACAGCTGAGTTTGTTGTACCTAAGTCAATACCGATAATTTTAGACATAATGTTTACCTTCTTTTTATTTTTGTGTGTTGATTTTGTTTTCTGAAGTGGGGAAATTCAGTGAACTTCCTGTGGCTATCTCTAATTCGCTGTTTGTCTCCTTTCAGGAGCCTTCACGCTCATAAGAACTATCTCACAGGTGATTTCACTGAATTTGACGACTGCGTTGTCACCACTTTCAGAAACAAAATCAGGGAAGTTTGCGCGATGCGCATCCTTTTTTACGCTATGCGCACTCTTTAAATTTATTTATAGTTTTTTGACATTTCGGTCAAACAACTCTTTATTGATAAACCACAACCATTGCAGGGCGCAGGTTGCGTTCGTGGAGTTGATAGCCTTTTTGTAAAACTTGGGCAATGGTATCAGCTGGATGCTCATCGTCTGCTGGCGCTGTTTGAACTGACATGTGGAAGTTAGGGTCAAATTCGCCTTCTGTTGCGACTTCGACAACGCCTTCTTCTTTAAGAGCATTGAGCAAACTTTCTTGCGTCATTTCCAAGCCTTTTTTAACATCCTCTGTCAAACCTTCAACTGCAAGCGCACGCTCAAGATTATCCAGACTTGGCAATACTTTACGCGCCAAATCTTGTGAACGATATTTCAAAAGCGTTTGCCGCTCTTCATTAGCACGGCGTTGATTGTTTTGCATTTCCGCATGCGCCTTAAGATACTTATTTTCCATCTCATCGAGTTTAGCTTGGAGCGCTGCTAACTCATCGATTTCGTCGTCGATAATCTCTTCCAAAATCGCTTCGTTCTCAACTTCCTGAGCTAATTCTTTTTCGACGTCTTCATGCTGCTTTTTCTTAGACATTACATCTCCTTTTGTTATTTTTATATCACTTCATAGTGATTACCATCGAGATAACGATAGTAATCACTCAGTTTCATGGTTAAAATCTTGGCCACAAGGTCCATGGTCGAGACAACTTTTTGGTAGTCTAAATCTACAGGTCCCATCAGCGCCAAAGTACCCAGACCTCGATAGGGCACAACAAATTGTTGCGTCATGAGGGTGATGTTTTTTGAAATCTGATGATTCCCCGTCAAGTTTGAATCAAATTTGACACTTCGGATTTCATCATCAGAGACCGTATCTCGAATTTCATGAATAATGGCATCATCATCCATCAAAATCTTATAGAGTGAAACAACATCATCTGAATACTCTAACAAGTTTTGTCGACCTGATGAAATCAAGTTTTCCTTGAACAGGTCTGAAAAGACATGGTCAAAGAGTTGCAAGACATCTGTCGTCACAACAAAATATTTCTGTGCAACCTGCGGAATTTCTGTCAACAAGGAATAGTGGACATCCAAAATTCGCTTGCCAACCAACCGCTCATCAGAAATAAACTTGAAAGTCGTCAAATCGTCTAAGGTCATCGACCTTGGCAGTGAGAATTGCATCGTTTTGACCAAACCTGTATCAAGGGTCATCACAGCCATAGCTGAATGACTATCAAGCTGGACGATATCAAATTTAGACAGAACCTGATTTTTCAAGGAGACATTTAAAATGAAAGCTGAAAAACCTGTCATATCTGATAAAATTTGCGCCGCCTGTTGGTATAGCACATCCAGTTTATAAAACTCACCATCGAAACGTTTCATCACCTGATAAACATCATTATTGTCTAGCTTGCCAGGCTTTAAAAAGTTTTCAACGAAATATTTATACCCTGTCACACTTGGTACGCGACCAGATGACGTATGCTCTTTTTGAATGAACCCGAGTGTTTCTAGCGCCTTCATATCATTTCTGATGGTGGCACTGGAAGCGTTAATCGAAGTCATCAAAGCCTTAGAACCGACCGCTTTATGCGTTTGTGTATAAAGCGAGATAATCAAGTTTAAAATTTGTTGCTGGCGTTTTGTAATCATGTTGAACACCTCTTTTTTAGCACTCGTAGTTGCCAAGTGCTAACTACATTTATTATTATATAACTCTCTTGTTTCATTGTCAAGAAAAAAACAAAAAAATTAGCACTCTTTTATATCGAGTGCTAATTTCAAACCTATCGTCTTTATTGAAGCATAATGTTAGATTAGCCCCTTAGTCTTAGAAGTCAGAAAAACGTTGATAAAGCTGACACTCATAACGATAAAGGTAAACCATTCTGCTGATGTTGCGCCTGTTGACCAAGCATAGTAAGCAAAATTGCAAACCAAGATAAACACGAAGAATAACAAGGCATAAATGGCAAATTTCCAAAATTTAGTCAACAAGAAGATAAAAGCAACCAGTAAGACAACATAGAGCAAAAACTGAAGATTAGTCATTGACATACTTGACTGTAACTTGAAGGCTGCAATTGCTTTAAGCAAAGTATCATAGACGATTTTGAAAGTTTGTAGATTGGGCAATATGTTGTTAATCATTCGCCAAGCTGAATAAATCAGCAGACCAATGCTAGACAAAATGACAAATGATGATGATTTTCCTGAAAACATGGGAACCAGTACTCCTAATTTAAACTTTTAGATAACATTAGATATGACTATTCTACCATAATTTTCATGAAGCATCGTGGTTAAATCTGATTATTTCTTATCTAATAACTTGAGATAATCTTCTAATGTCAAGTGATGTTCTGTCATGTATTTGGCATTGGCAACACCGACATAGCGAAAATGCCAGTCCTCATAGTCAACACCAGTACTCGCAGCACCACCTTCTGGAAAACGTAGAACAAAACCATATTCTGGGGCAATCGCAGCAATTTGTGTCGCTGTCGTTGATTGATTGAGACTGTCAACATCAGATAAATCAATAGCTAAACCTGTCTGATGCTCAGATTTCATCGGTGGTTGTGAATAGGTTTGAACAATTTGTTCTGCCGCATCACGATTTAATGACGGATCAGCTGCCATCTCTTGATTGACATACTGCTCGTAGAGTGTCCCTTGGTAATCAACACTACGATAGCCTGAAATCAGATGTTCATTCGAATTAATGGCTTGAGCAGCTGACAAAAATTGTTCTGTCGCATCGGCGATTCGTGCATCAACCCAAATATTATCAATCTGTACGATAGCTATATCCATCTCGTCTTTAGGATGCTCACGATTGACCAAAACAAGCTCCCAATCTGTCGATTGACTAGCAGGTAAACTCTTATCTTTTTTAACTTCCGATGTTTGCGCTTTTGAAGATGTCTTAGTTTTTTCTGTCGATTTTTGAGACTGACTCGTTGTTGCTAACTTAGCTGGTGACGCTGTCTCTTTTTTAAGCATGGCATGGACGACAAAGACAAGCGCACAAATGGCTAAAATAGCCACTACAGTCGCACCAACTACACGATCATAACGTGGTTTTTTACGTGGTCTTCTTCTATGATAAGGTTCTTGGTGTTGTTCATTCTGCATTTAAAATCTCCCTTCCTAATTCTCGGTAGCTCATATCTCCGATTTCTCCAATTGAAAAATTACCATCTGAGTAAGTTAAGTGTGTGACCGATCCGTTATCCAGACCTTGAAATTTCGGACGGCGACTATCAAGCAGTTTGATAAATGTCGCTATCGTCATACCATGACTCACAATGACGATATTTTCTGCACCATTGGCCTCAGCCTTTTTAGCCGCATCAAAGAAACCATCGAGGATGCGTTTACTGAGCACTTCCCAAGGCTCTGCCCAACCTGCTGTATCAACTTCTAAAATCCCCTTAGCGATGTCTTCATAGGTCAAGTCGTTAGGGTTTTTCCCTTTATAGGCATCTGTCCTTGGCAATACGCCATTGAAAAGTTCGCCGTCATAACCGCCATCCAGACTGCCAAAACACCACTCTCGAATGCGTTTATCTGTTTTATAAGGAATCCCCTCATTTTCGGAATACTTCAAGATAAATCCCATGGTCTGAATTGTTCGGCCACTATCTGACGAAAAAGCGTAATCGAATTTGATATTTTTCGCTGCAAAACCCACCCCAAGCTCAGTAATGCCGATTTCACCAGCACGTGTCAAGGGGGTATCAGACCAACCTTGGGCACGGCCGATTGTATTAAACATGGTCTTGCCATGTCTGACTAAATAGATATTTACCATCTCTGTTCACTCCATTTTTAAAAACATTTGTTTGTTTTCTTGATTGATAGCTGGCTGAATCGCTAGGCAAAATCACACGGCACAAAAACCGTCTGACTATTCTTATGTAAGCGCTCATCAAAATCATTTATAATCATTTTAACAAAAAAAAGCAGATTTCTCTACTTCTAATCAACACTTGGTATGTATTTTCTCCTATCTGATAATATTTGAACTAAAATCACAACCCTATATTATATCCAGAAAAGATTAATAAAATCGAAATGATTTGAAATCAAAGTCAGATCCTGGTAAAAAAACGAAAGCAATCTCTTGCTTACCAAACAGCTTAGGGATAGTAAATTCTTGCCACGCTAAATCGGTGGTTTCTAAAAATTCGATAAATGTTTTTTGTGTGTTGCCATTTTCTTGATAACTCAATTGAATTGTGTTTTTTCTACTAATTGAACTACCTTGAATTTGGAGTTTATTGACACCATTCTCACCAAAGTCCATATCTTTAAACTGAATCGTGACATTATTGCCTATTTCTGTAATTATGTCTTTATGCTCTTGATAAGAATCACCATAAATCAAATCGTAGTCTGTAATATTAAGCTCACTCAGCGCTTTATTTAACAAATTAAACTCAAATGCTTTCACATGAACTTTTTGCTTAAAAATGAATGAAATAGTTTGCAGTCCTCGAAATCGTTTCGGTAAAACAAATAGTTGTTCTTGATAGGTATTCCAAATACTTCCCTTATCATAAGTTACCACACTTATCTGTTCACTTGTTTCTTCGTAGGGATAACCTTGCCAAATTTCAATCTCAAAGGGATTATTCTCAAGCGGAAATAAAGACAACATTAATTCATTTGATCCAAAATCACCGAAATTAACCTTGTCAAATACAACATAGCTTGTTTCTCCTCGTAATGTTGCGATGCCCCGTTCATTGCCATTAGTTAATGCTACATTACTCCTAGACACAAGTCCACCTGAAATCGTTTGATACGGATTTAAAACCAATTCTACCATACCCTCTATCTGAAACGATTTTTGCGTATAAAGTTGAATCTTCTCACCATGATTCTTAACACCAGCCCTAAGATAAAATGTCCCATTTGCAATTGGTGTGACTTCAATTTCAGTATTACTAAGTTTAACCATTTTTGCAATTTGCGTCTCAATACCTTTGACATCTGTCAATCGCCAAAAAATTTCTTGCGCATCTGCATTGCTAGGATAAGTTATCGCCTTTATTTTGAGTATGTTCTGTTCACTTGTCAATCGTTCAAGTTTTGATAAGTTGTGTAACTCAATTTTTCTGATTGGCATTTCTGGCTCATATTTCGAGGGGGGATTTTGCTCGTATGCGTTTGCTAAGCCTTGTTCAGTATCTCCATTTATTGCTTTCAAACATAAATGACTATCTGGCATACCTTTTGAACTTACTGTAACTTTTATATCACCGATTTGGTTCGTTGCTGCAATAATAGCAAGCAATTTACCACTAAACAAACGCTTACTTGTCCCTTTATACTCATCAAAATCAGTTGAATCACCATTATCTAACCCAATTAATCTTCCTGCCCCTTGAACATCTACACATACTCTATTGTTTGCGTTGGAGACAGCCGTTCCTTGAATATCCTTGGCTTGTATTTCGATAAAAATTAAGTCTTTCGAACGAGCAGTAAGGGTTGACTGACTAGCTGTCAGTGAAAGTTCACTTGCATCACTAAAACTTCTTATGATTTTTTCTTGCAAAATATGTCCCTGATTATCCAAAGCTCTCGCCATCAACTTCCCTTTTTGGTAAGGTATCTTAAAATTTTGAATATAAGTCTCACCTTGTTCTAAGTTAATATCTCTTTCAGCAATCAGTTTGTCATTCAAATAAAGTTGCATTTTCGGTGCATTGGTAACAACACGTATGTCAATCTCATCATCATCTGAAAAATCCCAATAGGGGAAAATATGAATCATCGGCCTTTCTTTATAGTCTGTCCACATGGCTTGAATTATGAAGAAAGCATCTTTGGGAAAACCTGCTGTATCCACTTGTCCAAAATAAGCATTTTTCGTATGATAAGGCGTTGGCTCTCCAATGTAATCCATTCCTGTCCATAAGAACTGCCCCATAGAATATGGCGTATTTCGGTCATTTGTCAAAGCCCACTCAATACTTTTAGCTCCCCAACTCGTCGCACTATTGCCTAAAGAAGAACACTGAAAATCATCATCTGTCAATACGCTTTGTTCCAATGGAAAATGATAGATACCACGACTTGCCACAGTTGCGAGTGTTTCGCTCCCATAAATCAACCAATCTGGATATTTTTCATGATGTTGTGCATACAACTGCTCACCGTAATTATAGCCAACAAGTTTTAATCTGTCAGCCGCCTCTTGTGTTTTTTCCCATAATAGATAATTGGAGCATATCGTGATTTTTGCATTTTGATAAGGGTCAA
Organism: Pseudolactococcus yaeyamensis; assembly: GCF_054658615.1. Taxonomy (NCBI): domain Bacteria; kingdom Bacillati; phylum Bacillota; class Bacilli; order Lactobacillales; family Streptococcaceae; genus Pseudolactococcus; species Pseudolactococcus yaeyamensis. The sequence continues at coordinate 55,057 of NZ_BAAGGP010000004.1, read as the reverse complement.
ATTGTTGGACTAAATCAGCTAAATAAGTCAAGGTTACTAGTCCGTCGTTTCTGCCATGTGTATCATAAATTTCATTTCCAATTGACCACATGACAACACTCGGATGATTTCTATCTCGACTAATCCAACTTTTGACATCTTTACTAACATTTGCTTCAAAATATCTTGCATAATCAAAAGTTGTTTTTTTATGTTTCCAAACATCTGTCAATTCAGATTGGACAAGAAAACCCATCTCATCTGCCAACTCAAGCAATTCTTCAGCTGCTGGATTATGAGCTGTTCGAATGGCGTTAGCACCCATTTCTTTCATCAATTTCAAGTTTCTTTTTTGTGCCGTCCGATTAAAGGCAGCCCCCAAAGCACCTAAATCATGATGTAAACAGACACCTTTAAATTTCACTGGTTTGTCATTAAGTAAGAAGCCTTTTTGGACATCAAACAGAATCGTTCGAAAACCAATTTTTGTCACATGTATATCAACACCGTCTGCTGTTACCAAAACCGTTTTAAGCATATATAAATTTGGACTGTCAAGTGTCCAAACTTCTGGAGAAACTACTTTTGCTTTGATCTCACTTATAGACGACAATTTTTTTGTTGTTTTTGAAAGTAAGTTTTCTTCTTCACCCTTTATCAGATAATGACTCAACTCACCTTCTATGTTAGTTTCACTTAGCGACAAGCTCGTTTGAATTTCTAGTTCCCACTCATCTTGCTTGATTTTTTCAGAATGACAATAAATACCATCCGTTTCAATAAATGTATTTGGACGTTGGATTAACCAGCAATTTCGATAAATACCAGCACCACTGTACCATCTTGTATTAGGTGATTGATTTCGAACCCGAACCAAAATCTCGTTTTCTTCCTTTAATAGATGAGATAAGTCAACTTCAAAAGCCGTATAGCCATATCGCCAATTTCCAGCTAAAACACCATTAACATAAACTTCTGAATCTTGATACACACCGTCAAAACGCAAGGTCACCGTTTCATCTTTAGGATGCCATTCAAAAATTTTTCTATACCACCCCTCGCTGTTTCTATATAAATTATGCACATCTGAAATGAGCCAGTCATGAGGTACATCAACCTGTTGCCACCTGATTTGACTTTCCTGTACTTGTTTATAGTCAAATATCTCCAAAAGTGGTTGCTCTGTAAAAAACCAATCATCATTAAATTTTAATTTCATACCTGTTCCCTATTTCTTTTACAAATGAAAAATGACCACTACATTCAAATTTTCTTCTAAAATAGTTGAGAATAAAGTGAATTTATTGAGTAATCATTTTCAAACATTATCTGACTTATTTACCTTTGAATTTGTGGTTTCTTGATATCATTTGCCTAAATTATATGTTTTTTTCAAATGTTCCAGTTTACCTTTTATGCCATTATATAAAGTGTCAGCTCCTTCATCTACTGACATACCTTTTAGTTCAATACTTTCTAAAACATCACCCAAAATTGACTGAATTGCAGAATCTTCAAAGAAGATAGTTTCGTTTAAAACGTCTACATTTTGCGAATAGTCATAAGCTTCTTTTACAGCACCTTGAATCGCATTTTTTTCAACCAACACTTCTGCTGCTTTTTTAGAGGCAGGTACACCACGACTCACCCCTAAAATTTCATTCGCTTTACTGCCGTTTAAGAAATCGTTCAAGAATTCTCCTGCTGCCTCTGGATTTTTTTCAAATTGACTGATACTAAATAGGAATGTTGCTTTAGCAATTGAATAAGTACCTTTAGCGTCAGGATTTTTCAACATATCAGCCACCAATAATTCCTGACCTGTCTCTTTTAATGACTGCTCATTCGCCATAACGCCACCAGTCCACTCCAAAACACCAGCATATTCACCTTTGATAAATTTTGTGGTATTGGCAAGAGAGGCTGGCTCTGAACCAACATTTTCTAAATAATCTTTTCGACTGTTAAAGGCACCAACATTGACCATATCCATGTACCAAGCAATGGCTTCTTTATAATCAGCCTTACTATAATTCATATTCCCCTTATCATCAAACTCTGTTTTACCTGTTTTTTGTTGCAAATAAATGCCCGTCGCTAAGTGAGGTTGCGGCACAGCTAATGGAAATGAGCCATCGGGGAATTTTTTAGCTGCTTCCTTTAAATCATCCCATGTTTTAGGAATAGCTACACCATTTTTTTCAAATGCTGTTTTATTAAATAAGACAGCTACAACATTTTTCCCTAGCGGAATACCATTTTGAACACCAGCAAATTCGCCCAGTTTCAAGAACTCTTTATCATATCCAGATAAATCAAGTGACTTAATTTTGCTCAAATCATAGAAACCTTTTCCATCTGTTGAAAATCGTGCAACTTGATTTCTATCTAATTGGATAATATCTGGTGTCGTTTGTTCCCCTCCTGCAAGCATAGTTGTTACTTTCTCTTCCAACGATCCAAATCCAACATATTCGCCTTTAACTTTAATCGTTGGATTTTCAGCTTCAAAATTCTTTATCATCTTTAATGTCGCTTGATTTCTATCATCATTTCCCCACCACCAAAAACGCAGAGTTGTTGTAGCATCTTGATTACTTTTTGAAGTACTTTTTTTGCCCAAATTTGAGCAAGCAGCTAAACTAGCCCCAACTATTAAAATTACAGCTAATCTTATACAGTTTTTCATCGTTTTTCTCATGTTCTTCTCCTCGTCCTTTTACAACTTGTCTTGTCATTTCGCAGTTGAAATATGTTACGTTTTTTGATAGTATTATGACTAATAAAATATTTCTTATCAATCAAATGCATAATTTAAAATTGATATACCCTATCAGATAAAATAAGAAAGCGCTTTCTTATTTTTATTGTAATAGAAGTTTTTGAAAAAAGATATAAAAAAACGATTCTTTTATATCAAAAAACGAAACTATTATTTTTTGATTTAAAACGCTTAATTTTAAATAAATTACTAGTTAAACTAAGGAAAATAATATGAGATATTACAACTTACCGAATGAAAAATTACCTTTTGGCTTTGAACACATTGGGAATCATTGGCAACAACCACCGATTTCAAGGCCTCAAGGTCATCCTAAGTACCATTGGTTACATACTGAAAGTGGACAAGGAATTTTTTCAATTAAAAATGAAAAAACATTTATACTCCAAAAAAATCAAGGCATTTTGATGCGACCTTTTCTATCCCATCATTACGAACCACATGACAAGACCTCTTGGATAACTTCTTTCGTAACTTTTAATGGCTTTTTATCAGATAGTTTAGATAAAATATTAGGTACTAGTGACTATATTATTTTTGAAGAACCCTTAATTTCCGAATTACAAGACATAATAGATGAATTTCTAGATACTTTTGACTTGATTCATGCCAATGAGTTACTCTATTCAGAAAAGTGTTACCATTTTTTATTAAAATTGGGTCAAAGTCATCTTGATACACTTCAGATAGAAGATAGAAATCATGACTATATCAAACAAGTTTTGGAATATATCCATACACATGAATTTTCAGAATTCACAGTGGAAACATTGGCAAAGGAACTTTTCGTCTCTCCTCAATATTTATCGAAGATTTTTCATAGATTTACAGGGAAATCCACGATTAAATTTTTGACAGATCTCAAAATTGATAAAGCCAAAAAAATTCTGACACTACAGCCCAACCTATCCATCACAGAGTTGGCTAATACATTAGGATTTTCTTCCAGTAGTCATTTTATTGCTACATTTAAAAAATATACAACTATCACACCTAAAGCCTTTCGCCAGTTATTTTTTGGTGACAATCATGGCAATAAATTGGAAGATTGAATTTACTAGAATGTTTAAAAGAGACTGGAAAAATTCCTCAAATTTAATAGCTTATAGTCAATTCTAAAATAGAAAAACTGTATGAAATCAACGTTTTGAAAATGAATTTCATACAGTTTTTTAGTTTTAATGCCTTTGTCACATCCTCAATGATTTAATGTTACCTTTTCATCAAATCTTAGTTTTTAAAACTATGAATCGGTGCTGGAATATGACCACCACGCGCGATGAAGGCTGCGGAAGATTCTTTGTGAACTGGCATGACAGGCGCTGTCCCAAGTAAACCACCAAACTCAATCTGCTCGCCGACTTTACCTTTAGGAATGACCCGAACAGCTGTCGTCTTCATGTTAATCACGCCAATCGCAGCTTCATCTGCAATCATAGCCGAAATCGTCGTCGCAGGTGTATCTCCTGGCACAGCGATCATGTCCAATCCGACACTACAAATCGCAGTCATGGCTTCAAGTTTTTCAAGATTGAGCACGCCAGCATTAACCGCCGCAATCATGCCTTCATCTTCGGAAACTGGGATGAAGGCGCCTGAGAGACCACCGACTTGGTTACAGGCCATGACACCACCTTTTTTAACTTGGTCATTGAGCAAAGCAAGTGCCGCAGTCGTCCCATGTGTCCCGACCATTTCGAGACCCATTTCTTCTAGGATACGCGCGACAGAATCGCCAACGGCAGGTGTCGGCGCAAGCGATAAATCGACGATGCCAAACTCTACGCCTAAGCGTTCAGATGCCATTTTTCCGACCAGTTGTCCCATGCGTGTGACTTTGAAAGCCGTTTTCTTAACCACTTCAGCGACAACATCAAAGGACTCACCCCGAACTTTTTCAAGGGCACGTTTCACGACACCGGGACCTGAAACCCCAACGTTGATGACCACATCTGCTTCGCCAACACCGTGGAAAGCGCCCGCCATGAAAGGATTGTCCTCAACAGCATTGGCAAAGACAACAAGTTTCGCACAGCTCATATCGTCTAGTTTGGCAGCTTCTACAATGATTTCTCCGATGTCACGGACAGCATCCATATTAATTCCGGTTTTCGTAGAGCCAACATTGACTGAGCTACAAACATAGTCAGTCGCTGCGAGGGCCTTAGGTAAGGAATTAATCAAAATTTTATCGCCTTTTTGATAGCCTTTTTGGGCAAGTGCTGTGAACCCACCGATAAAGTCAATACCGATTTCCTTGGCTGCACGATCAAGTGCCAAGGCAAACGGTGTGTAATCAGTCGCATCAGTTGCGGCACCGATAATTGCGATTGGTGTTACGCTAACGCGTTTATTGATAATCGGAATACCGAGTTCGTCGCCAATTTCATCGCCAATTTTAACGAGATTTTTTGCCTTGCTTGTAATTTTTTGATAAATTTTTTCACAGGCCCGATCACTATCGCTATCAATACAATCCAGAAGGGAAATCCCCATTGTAATCGTCCGAATATCGAGATTTTCTTCTTCAATCATGCGAATTGTTTCAAGAATTTGATTTTGTTTCACTTCATTAACCTTTCTGCCTTTCTGAGATTTCAAACATTTAATACGACTGAAAATTAAAGTTGGTGCATGGCCTCAAAAATGGCTTCATTCATGATTTTAATATCAACTTTTAAACTTTCGCCTAGTGATTCAAGATTTGTCTTCACTTCTGGGAAACGCTCCGTTGCTTCAATTTCAACCACCATGTTCATGGTAAAAAAGCCGTCCATGATCGTTTGTGAAATGTCGATGATGTTCACATCAAGTTCTGTCAAACGTGTTGATACCCCTGCTACGATACCTGTTTTGTCTTTTCCGATAACTGTCACAATTGCGCGCATTAGATTCTCCTTTTAAGCTAGTGAGACGACTATTTGGGTAGGCGGAAAATTTCCATTCAGCCAATCAAGTAGTCAATACTCTGTTCCTATCTATTTTTTGATATAATAGTTAGTAATATTATATCACAAAATCGCCATAATTTTTAGAAAATTTTGTCTTTTAGGCTTTTAGGATAGAGGAAAACAATGACCTTCAAAATATTTCTTAATTTCACGCGCATTCAGACCTTACCTGCTGCGCTTTTATCACCGATTGCCGGTGTCATTTTCGCACTTTATACCTTCAATAGCTTTCATTTTCTACCAACGCTGCTATTTTTCATCGGTCTGATTGCCATTAATTTATTTGTTAGCGCTTGGAATAATCTCATGGATTACAAAAAAGCGCTCGACCCAGACTACAAATCTCACGAAAATATCCTGTCAACACGCAACATTGCACCTAGTCTGGCATTCAAAATTTGTTTAACGCTACTTGCTATTGACCTGATTGTTGGCATTGCTGTTGTCCTAACGACCAATATCGCGATTTTACCCATTGGCGCGCTATGTTTCATTATCGCCATTTTCTACACGTTCGGTCCTTTTGCCTTCTCTCGTTTCCCGCTGGGTGAGGTGCTTGCTGGCTTTGCTGAAGGCCTATGTGGTTTCTTCTTCGGCCTCTACATCAACGCTTTCGATACTAATTTCTTCACGGCTCATTTTCAGCAATGGTTGCTGATTTTCAACATCAATTTCGCGACGCTCATACCCATTGGCCTGGTGGGGATGATGTGCTTCTGTATGAATTTCAACGTCATGTTGGCTGATAACATCTGCGATTTGGCGCAAGATGAAAAAAATGGTCGTTTGACTCTGCCGCATTTTATTGGTGTTCATAACGCTTTGAAATTATTTGTTAGTATGTACGGCTTGGCTTGTATCGCTGTTTTGACAGGCGTGTTGACTGGTGTCCTACCGAAGACAGTTCTGCTCATGAGTTTGGTGTCACCTTTGATTATCCGAAATGTCAATCAATTCCTGAACAAACAGGATAAAAGAGAAACTTTCATCCTGTCTGTTCATAATTTGATGCTTTACAATGGTGCCTTGGCGATTACGATTGCTCTAGGATTGATTTGGGGATAAAATATTTTAGTGAAAAGCATTTGTTTGGTGACATGCTTTTTATTTTGGTTTGCATTTCATTTGTAGATTAATTTTTTGGGAATTACGTTAAAAATCAACTTGTAAGTGAAATTTGATAGAAAATAAGACTAAAATCAATTTGTAAGTGAAATTTGATTAAAAATCATGCTATAATGAACTTATAAATGAAATTGGAGGTAGACAGAATGATTTCTAGACCAAAATACTTAAGTAAAATTGTTCCCTTTATCGATATAGAATTAATAAAAGTCATCTCAGGTGTTAGACGTTCTGGTAAATCTTTCTTACTTGAAGCGATTCGTGATCATATTCTCGCTCAAAATCCAGAACATCATATTATTGAGATAAATTTTGAAAAACTAGAATTTGAACCACTTCTTGACTACCACGCCTTAAATAACTATCTAACTGATAAAATAGACGCTGCATCGCCCAAAAAATCTTACATATTTTTGGATGAAATTCAAGAAGTAACTGGCTTTGAAAAAGTCATCAATTCATTGCGGGCGACATATTGCGAGCAAGTTGACATTTTCGTAACTGGTAGTAATGCCAAACTACTCTCTAGCGAGCTATCTACCCTGATTGCTGGCAGATACGTTGAATTCGATGTCTATCCCTTTACTTTTGATGAATATCTAAGTGCTAAAAAACTTCACTATCCCGAAATTTCAAATACAGAAGCTTTCATGACCTACATTAATGATGGTGGCATGCCATTTATCGTGGCTCAAAATCTTTTGCCAGAACAACGGGATAATTATTTATCTGATGTTTATAACTCAATTATTTTGAAAGACGTCATTGAACGCAATCAAATTCGTGATGCTGACTTACTCAAACGAATTTATCGTTTTGCCATTGGCAATGTCGGTAGAGTATTTTCTTCGCTTTCTGTTGTCAAATTCCTAAAAAACGAGCACATCAACACTTCAGTCGCAACAGTTAATAATTATATTGATGCTGGTGTAGATGCTTATTTCTATATCCCTGTTCGTAAATTTAACATGGAAGGTAAGAAATTACTCAAGACACAAGAAAAAATCTATACTGTTGATCACGGTTTAAGACAAGCTATTTTAGGACGAAATGAACAGGATATTGATCTTATTCTTGAGAATATTGTATTGCTTGAACTGAAATCTCGCGGTTATCAAGTGACTGTTGGCAGTTCAAATCATCTTGAAATTGATTTTATTGCCGAAAAAGTCGTGAATCATCAGATGGAGAAACTCTATATCCAAGTCAGCTATCTGCTTGCCAGTGCTGAAACTGCTAAGCGTGAGTTTGCATCTTTAGAAGCTATCTCTGATAGTTTTCCTAAGTATGTTTTGTCGCTCGATCCGCTACTGCGTGGTAATGATAAGGGGGTTCGGCATTTGAATTTGGTGGATTGGTTGTTGGGGGAATAAAATAAAATCGCGTGAAATTCCATTTTCTCAAATGTTAATTTCACGCGATTTTTATATTGTTGCATTTAGGCTAGAATTTGAATTTTATCTCAGGCTCTTTTCACTATCTAAAACTTTGAGAGCCTGTTGAGACATATACCACATTAAAACAGGTGGAATTGCATTTCCAATCTGTATGTATGCTTGATGATCACTAACTGGAAACTTGAAATTATCCGGAAAAGACTGTATTCTCGCTGCTTCGCGTACTGTAAATCTTCTATAAAGTTCCTTTTCTTTATCAACGAGTAAAACAGGGTCTCTTGAATTCAGACTTACTTTTGCTAAATGCGAAGTTAATGTCAAGCTAGGTTCGTTTAAGTCCTGAGCTAATCCACGCTTCATATTATTCTTGGCATTTTTAAGTCCTTGAACTGCACGTTCGCTAAAGTAGTATTTTTTATCGTCTATTGCTAACTCATCTATAACTTTTGACAACGGAATCCAAGGCTTTCCAAAGAGCCCACCTTCAGAGTGAGTTGCTTCTGGAAATACAAACTCCGTTTCAACATCATTCCGAACACCAACAATAAATAACCGATGTCTTTTTTGTGGTACACCATAATCAGCTGCATTTAGTATGGTGTATTGTACACGATAACCTAGTGCTTCAAATTCTTTAACTATTTTTTTTAAAATCTCACCTTTTTGTAACAGTGCTAAGCCCTTGACATTTTCCCCAATGACTACTTTAGGTTTTACCTGTTCAACTAGTCTTAACATCTGTTTATATAATTGAGCGCGGTCATCATAAGGATCTTTAGTAGGATTAACTGTGCTAAATGATTGACAAGGAAATCCCCCTAAAATGATATCAGCTTTGTACCCTGTTAAGTCCAGTTCTTTAATATCAATATTTTGAGCGAGAGGTCCAAAGTTTTCTCTTAATGTCTCAACTGCAAATTTGTTTATATCAGAAATATGAGTGAATTCAATATTATTTTTTTTATAGTTTTTACCTAAATATTTAAAACCGCCTCTAAATCCGAGGTCTCCACCCCCACCTCCAGCAAAAAGTGATATTGCTTTATACTTCTTATTCAAACTCTCTCCTATCATCTATTGCTAAACCATTAAATTCAAGTCGATAATTTACTGGAAAAACTGAAATGCTTTCTTCTTTGAATTTTTTGAATGGATTTTTAATTATAATCATCATTGGACCATCTTGGGTGAAATATACTCTGTATATTTCATACGATTTTCCCCACTGTTGAGCAGCAACCCATTCGTTACGAGTAATATTTAATATATCTTGCCACTCATTGTCTTCAATGTTAGGCTTTGTTACTCGTTTAGTAGATTTTACTTCTATATATTTTACGAACTCAGGACTATCTGATTCGTTTGCAAAAATTGATTGAATGTCGTATCCAAGTCCCTTAGTTTTTCCGAACATATGGATTTTATTTGTTAATCGTTTGTTAAACTCGCTGACCCGATCAAGTTCATATTGATATACAAGCTTTTCTCCCTCATCTCCCAACTCAATAGTAGTTAACTTTCGGAGATAATTGAATACAGAAGAATCATTTGTTGGAATTTTATACTCTAAAGCACTTATAGTTGTTGTAAAATCAATATCATTAGGTGTAAGTGATTGATAAAATATATCCCAATCATGGTAAAACTTAATTTTAGAATCAGAATCTGAAAGATTATATTTGTAAGGATCGACACCAAGAATCATTGAATATTCACTGAATTTTAAGAGGAGGTTCTTTTCCAAAAGATTTGGATAAATATCCCCACCGCTTCGTTTTATTAAGTTTGCAAGTTCAAGATAATTAAGCTGTTCCCTAATATGTTGCGTAAATCTACTTCCAGATTCTAGTCTTTTACTTATAGCATTAAATCTATCACAAATAATTGTATCTATAACTTCTGTTGATGTAGCAATACCTTGTAAGACATCCAGGTTATTAAGGATATAGTATCCAATTTCATTCTGAGTTAATACAACTTTCCGCTCGTTTGCTTCTAGTAGAACTTTCACAACAAAACATAGCGGACGAATTTTGATTTTGTTCTCTACATTTCTTTGTAATGTTTGAAGTTTATCCATACCATTTGGAAATTGTAATTTAAAGCACATTTCTTTGAAAAAAGAAGGTTGGTCTCCATCTTCTAAAAATTTTTTACCCCTATCAGAAAAATAAATAACTCCGTTCTTATTGTAAAATAAACCAAAAAGCTTTCCGGCAATCTCTGTACGATGATTATCTAAAGTTTTTTTAGAATTAATTGTAAGAACTCTTTTTAATCGTTCATTAAATTGAACTTTAAATACATCCTTTTCGATAGGAGCTATTTCATTGATTATCTGTGCATATGCAGGTAACAGGTCGTCTAATGAATTTATTGCTTTTCCACGAATGATTGTACAGCGATATTGATTTTCAGAATTATAAGTCATCTAAACACCTCTTTACTTCACCAGCTAAACTCTTAGCTAATAAGGGCGGAACAGCATTTCCTACTTGCTTTAACTGGCTAGTTTTACCACCGTAAAAAATGAATGTATCCGGAAATGATTGAAGACGAGCAGACTCTCTTACAGTCGGAACACGATTAAATTTATAGTGGAAGTGATGGTTATGTCCAGTGTCAATTGTCATACTAGGTTTGCTGCTATCTATTCTTGTCCAAGCAATGTTAACTTTTCTGGTCTGTTGTAGTTCGATAGGAAGACTTTTATAGTTGCCACCATCAGGAACTAGAGATATAATCCGTTGAGTTCGTTCAGTGTGTGCAGTTATTACATGATTATAGACACCCAAAGATGATTTTCGAATACTCTTTTGATATTCAGACTGTGGTTCATAAGGATAAAGAGAACCATTTTTGAGTGAAATTTCTGGTAAGTCTGAAATTGCTTCAAGACTGGTGACTGGAGAGGTGATACTTGTTTTTACTGGGTATACAAAATTTTTAATACCTTTTTGAGTTCCAACAAAAAAGACACGTTTTCTATTTTGAGGTACTCCATAGTCGCTAGCAAGTAAAACTTGGTATTGAACATTATACCCTATAGCTGAAAATTCTTCAATTATAGTATCTTTAACTAGCCCATTCGCCATTGCCAATAAATTTGGAACATTTTCCATTAAAAAGACCTTAGGTCTAAAATACTCTACTGCAGAAACAAATCCTTGATATAATTTATTTCTTGAATCATCTGGATTTCTTTTTCCAGAAATTGAAAAACCTTGACAAGGAGGGCCACCGATGATTACATCGAAATTATTTCCCGCTTTTTCTTCAATTTGTTCAGGTGAAAAATTACCTAAATCTAACTCTATAGCTAGGGAATTTGAATGATTTTTTTCAAAAGTATTTAGTGCATCTTTCCAACTATCTATACCAGCAACGATTTCAAATCCTACTTGTTCAAATCCAGAGGATAAGCCCCCGCATCCACAAAATAGATCTAAGACTCTATTATTCATACAGTTATTACTTCCAATCAGTTAACTTTTTTCGTACATATTATTATATCAAAATATATTATTATTATTTCCTTGAACATCTTAAATCATAAATTGTAATATCTATGAGTATCAAAAAAATGATTCTTCCAATTTTTTAACTCACCCCTCAAAACCCTCATACTCACCAATCAAAGCCTCAGCACATTTCAAGCCGTCAATGGCAGCTGAAACAATCCCACCTGCAAAGCCTGCACCTTCACCACTTGGATAAATACCTTTAGTTGAGACAGATTGGAAACTGTCTTCATCTCGATTAATTCGCAACGGTGATGACGAGCGTGATTCAACGCCTGTCATTACGGCATCTGCCATGGCAAAGCCGTGGAGTTTCTTATCCAATCCTGTCAGAGCTTCTCTCAAGGCATCTGTAATATAATCTGGGAATAAGGCTGACAAATCCGTTGGCTTAACGCCTAAAGAATAGCTTGGTGTGACACTTGCCATTGCAGTTGATGGTTGTTTCTTAAGGAAATCCCCGACTAATTGGGCTGGTGCTTGATAGGTGCTACCGCCTAACTCGAAGGCTTTCTGCTCTAACTCTCTTTGGAAGGCAATGCCTGCCAGAGGATGATCGCTACCAAAATCTTCCGGGAAGACTTGGACTAAAAGCCCGCTATTGGCATTGTTTTGATTCCTTGCGTGTTCACTCATACCATTGGTCACGAGGTGGCCTGCCTCAGATGCTGATGCGACGACAAGACCACCTGGACACATGCAAAAAGTATAAACGCCTCGACCGTTGCTGGCCTTGTAGGTCAAGCGATATTCCGCAGCGCCAAGTCTGGGATGCCCAGCGAATTCTTTATACTGGGCGCGATTGACGACTTCTTGCGGGTGCTCCACGCGAACACCAACCGCAAAGGGTTTAGCCGTCATCTTCACGCCATCTGCATAGAGCTCACTAAACGTATCGCGCGCGCTATGCCCAATCGCCAAAATCGCCTGTTCAGCCAAAATTTCTTCCCCCGTCGTCAGAACCAAGCCTTGCAGCTGACCGTCCGAAATCTTGAAATTTTTAACCTGCGTATTAAACCGCACCTCGCCACCCAGCGCGATAATCTCCTTGCGGATATTTTTCACGATATCACGCAACAAATCCGTTCCAACATGCGGATGCGCCTTGTAGAGAATCTCCTCCGGCGCGCCAGCATTGACGAACTCCGTCAGCACCTTGCGACCACGCAAATCTTTGACACGGCTGGTCAACTTCCCATCCGAAAACGTCCCTGCGCCACCCTCGCCAAACTGCACGTTCGACTGAGGATTCAACTCTCCTTTGGTCCAAAATGCGTCTATGGATTTAACACGGTCATCGACGGCTTCGCCGCGTTCCAGAACGAGTGGCTTGTAGCCCATTTGCGCAAGGAGGAGTGCAGCATACATACCAGCCGGTCCAAAACCGATAACGACTGGTCGGTGTGACATTTTCTTAGTCCCAATTTTGGGATTTTTGTAAGTCAAATCCGGTGAGGGTGCCACATTTTTATACTTGCCGGTCAAAAATTTGCTTTCGTCTTTGAGCTTTACATCTACCGTATAGATAAAGTTGATTTCGCCACGTTTTCTAGCATCAATCGATTCCTTGTAAATTCTAAAATCCAAAATGTCAGTCGGGCGAATTTTCAATTTTTTAGCCACTTGATTTTTAACCGCTGACAGCTCGTCATGGATTGAAATTTTGATTTGTGTAATTCTTAGCATAGGTCTCCGTTATTTGCTTAATTCGAAAGTCATGACCACTGGATTGTGGTCACTTGATTTAAAGTCATTTTGAGTGGTTTTGATGTTCAAGCTCTTGATATTTTCCGATACCAGAAAGCCATCAATCACGCCCAATGTGGAATGGTCGCCATAAGCTGTCCCATTGCTGCGGACTGAAGGCGCATTTGTCGGTGCAACAACCCGCATATTTTTGGACAATTTATCCGTCGGAAAAGGTTTCATCCAAGTCAGCTCGGGATGTGCCTTGCCCGATAAGACATGGTTATAGTCCCCACCGCAGATGACATAATCTCCCGCATCCGCGTGTGCTTTCATGTTATCGAAAAGCTTGGTCAACTGCCCAGATTGAATGACTTCATCTTTGATAAAAGCTGATAAATGGACATTATAGATAAAAAGTTTCTTGCCATTTTGCACAGCCACTTCATTGACACTAAAGGCACGGTCAAGGTCGAAAAATTTATTGAAATTCGTCTCTATCGGTAGGCGATAACGTGTAGCTTCCATTATCTGACCTTTGGATAAGGTCAGCAGACCTGACTTGGCCTTGCCAATCGGCTGGGTAACAGGGTAAAACAAATAGGCTGAATGATAATTATTAGCAAAACTACTATCATAATCTGGATTTTTCTCAGTGAAAAAGTCAGGTTGATTGACTTTAAAGGAACGGTCGCCCTCGTAGTCCACTTCTTGCAGATTGATAAAGTCTGGATTTTCAGTCGTCAACAGCCGATTATCCTCTGTCAAATTTGCTAGGACATCTGCCTTTGAGCGTGCACGGACTTCCTTACCACCGTCCATGAAAAAGGTATAATCAGCGGGATAAGCACCATAACCAATGTTAAAGGTCATGATTTTGTAGGGCTGATTAGCCAAAATATGTTTTGCGTGTTGCGCTTTTTTAATGGGCAAGGTCTGCTTGTCAGGTAGGCGATTATATTGCAGATAGACATAAGCAATGTAGCTACCGACGATTAAAATCAGTAGCATAAGCAAGCCTAAAATAATTTTTATCATGTTTCTCATCTCTTTATTGTATCAAAAAAACGCTAAATTCGCGCTTTTTTTAATATTTTCTAAATCGTTGATAGCGGGCTTCAACCAGCTCGTCAGTTGTCAAATTAAACAAGCTATCGAGTTCTGTGATTAAAGCTGCTTTCAAGATGTCAATGGTGTTCTCTTCTGGAATAACCTTGTCAATCACACCGTTGTCAAGCAAATCTTTAGAGGTAATCTTCAAAAGCTCAGCCGCCTCAGGCGCACGTGATGAATCTTTCCAGAGAATCGTTGCAAAACCTTCTGGCGACAAAATGCTATACATGGCGTTTTCTAACATCCAAACACGATCCGCAACTGCCAAAGCCAGCGCCCCACCAGAGCCACCCTCGCCATTGATAATAGCAATAATCGGCACTTTAAGATCACTCATCTCTAGCAAATTGCGCGCAATCGCTTCGCCCTGACCACGTTCTTCTGCGCCAGATCCGGGAAAGGCACCTGCCGTATTAATAAAAGTGATGACTGGCCGACCAAATTTTTCAGCCTGCTTCATCAAGCGCAAAGCCTTGCGATAACCTTCCGGATGCGGTTGACCGAAATTCCGATCAAGATTATCCTGCAAACTCTTGCCCTTTTGAATCCCGACAATGGTGACAGGGCGTCCAGCAAGACTGGCAATGCCGCCAAGGATAGCCCCGTCATCTCTGAAATTGCGGTCACCGTGAAATTCAATAAAGTCATCGAAAATCTGTGTCGCATAGTCAAGCGTCGTCAAACGATCTTGACTTCGAGCTAACTGGACAATTTTATTTGCACTATCAGTCATTTTAAATCCATTCCTTTCATGAATTGTTCTACCTTACTTAAGTTCTGCTAAATGATATTGAAAAAACTGAGAACAAACATAAGCACCGTTAAACCAAGAAAAACAAAATTTGAAATACCTTTTTGACCTTTTGTCAGACTCCAATTCCAAATCAAACCAAAAATAATACCACCAACAAAACAATTGAAAAACGAAATAATTTGATTATCACGTAATACCGGTTTGTCCCGAAATAAAGAGGGGAAAATCCATAGCGCATAGATAATTGAAAAAACTAGCATCGCTAACATTACAATTAGGTATAACTGCCAGAAAAATAAAGGCATTCTACTAACAACTCTGTTTAAGACAACACCAATGACACTCAGAGGAATATTCGTTTTCCATACTGTCAAGGCGGGCGCTTTCACTTCTTCATTCATTCCCTATTCTCCATATAAGTCAATTACCATTTTACACGCTCTTGTTAAATCATACCGAAACCTCTAGTAAAGCAAGCACGAGCATCAATATGACATAAATGATATTTGAAATACCTTTTTCTCCTTGCGTCAAGCTAGTATTCCAAACCCAAAATTCAAAAACGAAATCACTTTAGAAACACGAAAGACTGGCTTATCACTAAATAAAGAAGGAAAGATCCACAAGGCATAAATAATTGAAAAAACAATGCTTACAATGAGGTTTATTTGCCAATGAAATATCGTCAATTTAATCATAATTCGGTTCAATATAAACCCAACCACACTTGCACCAACACTCATTTTCCATACTGCCAAAGTGGGCACTTTCACTTCTTCAGTCATCTCAATTCCCTTTAGTATGCCATTTCAAAATCTGACCGATTGTCGTCGCCAGTTCTGTGCGTTTGACAATCTTATCAACAAACCCATGGGATTGCAAAAATTCAGCCTTTTGGAAATCATCTGGTAAATTTTCGCGCACCGTTTGCTCAATCACACGTCGACCAGCAAAACCAATAAGCGTCTGTGGCTCAGCTAAGATAATATCCCCTAGCATGGCAAAAGATGCCGTCACACCACCCGTTGTGGGGTCAGTCAAGACTGTCAGGTATAACAAGCCCGCATTAGAATGGCGCTTAACGGCTGCAGATATTTTAGCCATTTGCATCAGGCTCAAAATCCCCTCTTGCATGCGCGCGCCACCAGAGGCTGCAAAAATGACAACGGGTAATTTTTCAGTTGTCGCGTATTCAAACAAGCGAGTAATTTTCTCACCAACAACCATGCCCATCGATGCCATGATAAAGTTGGCATCCATGATGGCAAGAGCTATTTTTTGATCTTTAATCATGGCAGTACCAGTCAAGACAGCTTCATCAAGTTCTGTTTTAGCTTTAACAGCTGCTAATTTATCCAGATAACCCGGAAAATTAAGTGGGTCAGTCGTTTCAATGCCTATAAACAATTCAGAAAATGTCTCTGCATCAACGACAAGGTTCAAGCGTTCCTGAGCTGAAATTCTAAAATTATAGCAACAAAACGGGCAAACTTTCTCTTGTCCTAAATCCTTAGTATAAATCATGTGCTTACAACTCGGACATTTGGCGAAAAGTTCATCTGGTACTTCTGGTGTACTATTCTGCTCATTAAGACGCGATCGGTTAGGATTGATGCGAATGTATTTACTTTTTTTCTTAAATAAAGCCATAGTCTTCTATCAATCCTCTTTTTTTAAGTAATTAGGTAAAAATGTTTCACCCAGAAAAGCTGTGTCGTAATCACCTGCAATGACATGACGGTCAGAAATCAAATCGAGTTGGAATTCAGCATTGGTCTTAACGCCTTCAACTTCAAGCTCAAAAAGCGCACGTTGCATTTTCATCAAGGCTTCGAAACGGTTCTCGCCATGAACAATGATTTTCGCAATCATGCTATCATAATATGGTGGAATCGTATAGCCTTGATACATGGCAGAGTCAACCCGTAAGCCAACGCCACCAGAGGGCAAATACAAGTCCGTAATTTTACCCGGACTTGGCGCAAAATTGAACTTAGGATTTTCAGCGTTAATCCGACACTCAATGGCGTGACCTGTGATTTTGATGTCCTCTTGCGTGATATCAAGTACTTCACCTGCTGCAATCTTGATTTGGTTCTTAACGATATCAACATTGGTCACAAATTCAGTAACTGGGTGCTCTACCTGAATCCGTGTATTCATTTCCATGAAATAGAACTCGCCAGTTGATTCATCTAATAAGAATTCAATCGTCCCAGCATTTTCATAACCTACGTGTTTGGCAGCAGCCACTGCCGCAGCACCAATTTTGTCACGTAAGGTATGGCCAATTGCAATTGACGGTGCTTCTTCAAGCACTTTTTGGTTGTTACGTTGCAATGAGCAATCTCGCTCACCCAAATGGACAACATGACCTTGCTCATCAGCTAAAATTTGAACCTCGATATGGCGTGCAGGATAAATCACGCGCTCCATATACATAGCACCATTGCCAAAAGCAGCTTGGGCTTCAGCTTGAGCAGATGAAAAGTTCGGTAGTAATTCTTCTTGCGAATTAACTTTACGAATCCCTTTACCACCACCACCAGCAGATGCTTTAAGCATCACCGGATAGCCAATTTTTTGTGCGACTTCAAGGGCTTGCGTAGCATCATAAACTTCACCATCAGAACCTGGAATGACTGGCACATTGGCAGCAATCATTTGCGCACGCGCATTGATTTTATCGCCCATTGTATCCATGACTTGAGCAGATGGCCCGATAAATTTAACGCCAACTTCTTCACAAAGATTGGCAAATTTTGAGTTTTCACTCAAAAAGCCAAAGCCCGGATGAATAGCTTCTGCTTGTAAAGTCACGGCAGCCGAAATAATCTGGTGCATATTAAGATAAGAATCGGCCGCTTTAGCAGAACCAATACAAACCGCTTCATCTGCTAACAGAGTATGCAAGGCTTCACGGTCAGCCTCAGAATAAACAGCGACAGTTTGAATACCTAATTCGCGTGCCGCACGGATAATCCGTACCGCAATTTCACCACGATTGGCGATTAATATTTTTTTAAACATATCATTTCTCTTTTTATTATGGCTGATTTAATCAGTGTTTGAATGGTCGTAGTGTGCCTTACGAAAAGTTTGGTGCGCAACATCCAAAAAAATACGAAAAGGTTCACCCGCTTCATATTCCCATAGGACAATAGTTTCAGGTGAAATTTCAACGACACGATTTGATGCCATATGTGAATAGGCATCAAATGACCCTTGATGTTTTTCTTGAAATAGAGCACGAAATTTTTCATGTGTCAACACTTGCCCAGACTGAATTTGCGCCTTGCCTTGAATGTTAATATTAATAAAATTCAAAGCAACAGCTGAATTATTTTCAATCTGAACATATTTTTCAAGTTTCTTACTCGTTTGAAAGGCAATTTTGTCGTCATAAACAACACAACTAACCATTCTTGTCATCGGCACATTTTGATTAGCAGTCGCAAGGACACCGACACCTTTTTTAGCAATGTGTGTCATGACCTTAGCGTAATAGTCTTGGAAATTACCCATCTTACTCTTTACTCTCCAATTGCGAAGGTCAAAGTGCCTTTAGCTGCCAACTTACCGTCAACCGTTGCTTTTGCTTCGACAACTGCGATTGGTCCACGGCGTTTGATGAATTTAGCATTCAAAATCAACTGATCTCCTGGGACCACTTGTTTCTTGAATTTCACACCATCCATGCCGGCGTAAAAGACCAATTTACCCTTGTTTTCAGGTTTAGACAATTCCAAAACACCAGCAGCTTGTGCCAAGGCCTCCATAATCAGGACACCCGGCATAACTGGATAGTCAGGAAAATGACCGTTGAAAAAAGGTTCATTAATGGTCACATTTTTAAGCGCCGTAATCTCGTCATCAGAGTGCTCAATCACGCGGTCAACCAATAACATCGGATAACGATGTGGCAAGGCTTCTTTAATCTGATTAATATCAATCATTTGATGCGTACCAGTTCCTCTCCGTACTCGACCATGGCCTCAGCTTGAACCAAAATTTCAGTCACGACACCATCACGCGGCGCAGGAATCTCATTCATGACTTTCATCGCCTCAATAATCAGCAAAGTCTGACCTTTTTTAACTGTGTCTCCGACAGCGACAAAGTCCGATTTGTCAGGTGCCGGCTTAAGATAAGCCACACCCACTAAAGGACTTGTTACGACATCGCCTTCGGCAATGGTAGCAGATGATGCTTCAGGTGCTGAAACGGCTACAGGTACAGGCACTTCAGCGCTCTGAGTTGCCATCACTTCTGTTGCAACAAGAGGTGCTGTACCATTATTCTTAGAAAATGCCAAGGTAAACTCATTAGTTGCGTAAGAAAATTCACGTAAAGATGAGCCATCAAATTGGCTGATTAAATCTTTAACTTCATTAATTTGAATCGACATATGTGTTATTCACCCTCCCATTTTTTAAGGGCAATAACGGCATTATGACCACCGAAACCGAGTGAGTTTGAGATGGCATATTTGATGTCGTGTTTTTTCCCTTGACCCAAGACGACATTGATAACTGATGTATTGTCATCCAATTCAGTCGTACCAGCGTTAACTGGTGCGTATTGGTTGAGGATGGCTT
Source organism: Pseudolactococcus yaeyamensis (assembly GCF_054658615.1). Taxonomy (NCBI): domain Bacteria; kingdom Bacillati; phylum Bacillota; class Bacilli; order Lactobacillales; family Streptococcaceae; genus Pseudolactococcus; species Pseudolactococcus yaeyamensis. Next base: position 35,151 of record NZ_BAAGGP010000004.1, on the reverse strand, counting down.
GTAGGGTCGCAACGGCTTCGATACCGCCAGCGCCACCAAGGGCGTGACCTGTCAAGGCTTTAGTTGACGAAACCAAAACATTTTCATCATCACCGAAGACCGTATGAATGGCAAGTGCTTCGCCTTTTTCATTAGCTTGCGTTGATGTCCCATGTGCATTGATGTAGCCGACTTCACTTGGTTGGATACCTGCTTCATCAAGCGCAAGTTGCATGGCTTTAGCAGCACCAGAACCGTCAGGAAGTGGTGTCGTCATATGGTGCGCATCATTTGTTGAGCCATAACCCACAATTTCAGCCAAGATATTAGCGCCGCGCGCCTGTGCGTGTTCTAAACTTTCAAGTACCAAAATACCAGAACCTTCACCCAATACAAAGCCAGAACGGTCTTTGTCAAAAGGAATTGAGGCACGTTTAGGGTCTGTTTCAGTTGTCAAGGCTGTCAAGTTTGCAAAACCAGCGACACCAAATTCACAAATCGCTGCCTCAGTACCACCCGCTAGCATGATATCCGCATAACCATGTTTGATTTCACGGAAAGCCGAACCAATGGCGTTTGTACCTGCTGCGCAGGCTGTCACTTCTGAACGGCTCACACCATTTGCTTTGACGCGCAAGGCCACATTACCTGTCGCCATATTCGCGATTGAAAGTGGGACGAAAAGTGGTGCCACACGTTTTGGACCACGTGTCGCAAGACGCGCACCCTGTTCTTGAATGACTGGTAAACCACCGATACCAGACCCGATAATCGCACCAAAACGATCATGGTTAAAGGTTGTATCTTCTGGTTCAATGCCAGCCATATGCAAGGCTTCAAGTGCTGTATAAATAGCATAGAGACTAAAAGTATCCATGCGTTTTTTATCTTTGTGCACGAAGTATTTATCAAAAGGAAAATCTTTAACCTCGCCAGCAACGCTAATCCCAGTCGCTGTCGCATCAAATTTTTTGATGGTATCAATTCCGCTGTTACCAGCTTCAAGATTTGCCCAAAATGCTTCTGGGGTGTTACCAATCGGCGATGTAATGCCATAACCTGTAATAACGACACGATTTGTCATGTGACTTACTCCTCATTTATATGTAGATAAGCACTCCGGATGCGGGTATTAAATAGCCGTATTCCAAAGCCCTTTTTATGCTTAAATTTATTGCATAACCATGCCACCGTCAATGGCAATGGTTTGACCTGTGATGTATTCTTGCGTCGCGACAAACAAAGCAGCCGTTGCGATTTCCTCTACACTACCAAAACGTTTCATCGGAATTTGTGCTTTCATCGCATCTTTCACTTTATCAGATAAGACAGCGGTCATATCACTTTCGATAAAACCTGGGGCAATGGCATTGACCCGAATATTACGGCTTGCGACTTCGCGCGCAACGGATTTGGTCAGGCCAATTAACCCTGCTTTTGAGGCAGCGTAGTTGGCTTGTCCGATATTACCAATTAAACCAACAACAGAGGTCATATTGATAATCGCACCTTGGCGTGCTTTTGTCATTGGTTTCAAGACAGCCTGTGTCATGTTAAAAGCCCCCGTCAGGTTAATTTTAAGCACGCGCTCAAAATCATCTGCTGTCATTTTTAACATCAATTTATCTGCTGTGATACCTGCATTATTAATCAAGACATCAACACTACCAAGTGCCTCTGTCGCTTCTTGAATCATGCGTTTCGCATCTTCAGCCTCACTGACATCGCCAGAAACACCGACAACTTGCACATCATACTGGTCAAATTCGCCAATCAGTTCTGAAGAAATCTCAGAACGACCGTTGAGCACGAGATTTGCACCATGTGCGGCAAAGTGGTGGGCGATAGCAAGACCAATCCCACGTGTTGAGCCTGTGATAAAGACATTTTTATTTGTAATTTCCACTATTTATTTCTCCAAAATTGCCTGTAATGTTGCTAAATCTTCGATATGTGTAATACCGACTGTCTTATCAATTTTCTTCACAAAACCTGATAAAATTTTACCTGGTCCGATTTCGATAAAGTCTGTCACGCCCATGTTAATCATCGTTTCAACAGACTCGTAAAACTTAACGGGTTCCATGACTTGACGCGTCAGCAGTGTTTTGATATCCTCAAAAGCCATAACTTGTGCCGTTGTGTTAGAAATCAATGGTTTGTCAAAAGGTTTGAAGGCCACTGTTTCAAGTGCAACTGCGAGTTTTTCAGATGTTGGTTGAAGCAAGGCTGTATGGAAAGGACCTGAAACCTTCAGAGGAATCATCCGTTTCACACCTGCAGCTGTTAAGAGTTCTACCGCTGCATCAACCGCTGCGACTTCGCCACCGATGACGATTTGTCCCGGCGTGTTGTAGTTAGCAGGACTCACAATCCCCTTACTCTTGACTGAGGCTTGTTGACAAGCCGTCTCAATCACGTCAGCCGCTGTATTCATGACTGCAACCATTTTACCCGAACCTGTCGGTGCTGCTTCTGCCATGTACTGACCGCGTTTTGCGATAAGTTTCACGGCGTCGGCAAATGGTAAGCTGCCACTTGCGACAAGTGCTGAATACTCACCCAAGGAAAGGCCTGCAACCACATCATAAGCGATATGGTGCGCTTCTAGTAAGCGTAAAATGGCGACAGAGGTCGTCAAAATCGCTGGCTGTGTATATTTGGTTTCACCTAATTTGTCGGCATCGGCATCAATCAGCTCACGTAAATCGTAGCCAAGAATTTCAGACGCTTCATCATAAGTTGCTTTGACACTATCAAAATTGTCATATAAATCGCGTGCCATACCTAATTTTTGGGCACCTTGTCCCGCAAATAAAAGCCCCGTTTTTGTCATGCTAGTCTCCAATAAATACTATATTTTAATCCAACCATTTCGCAGCCGCTTTAATTTCTGCTTGGAAGCCATTGTACAAGTCCAAAATAATTTCTTCAACGGTTTCTTCTTTACGAATAAGACCGGCGATTTGACCTGCCATGACTGACCCATTGTCAACGTCTCCATGAATCACCGAGGCTGGTAATTTTCCAGCGCCCATTTCTTCAAAGACACTCAAATCAGGGTTGACTTGTTTGAAGGCGGCCATTTCTGCTGCATCAAAGTCTTTTGTCAACTGATTTTTAATGGCGCGAACGGCATGACCAAAATGACTAGCCGAAACGACCGTCGAAATATCTTTGGCTTTCAAAACTTTATCTTTATAGTTTTGGTGGGCATTTGACTCTTTGGCTACGATAAAACGTGTACCGACTTGGACTGCCTCAGCCCCCAACATAAAGCCTGCTGCCATCCCTTTTCCGTCAGCGATACCACCTGCCGCAATAACAGGCAAATCAACAGCGTCAGAGACCTGACGAACAAGCGTCATCGTCGTTAATTGACCGATATGACCACCTGCTTCCATACCTTCAGCGACAATGGCATCTACGCCAATCCGTGACATTGATTTGGCTTGAGCGACGCTTGCTACGACAGGAATGACAATCATGCCTGCTGCTTTGAAGCGCTCCATGTATTTTTTAGGAGAGCCTGCGCCAGTTGTCACGACTTTAACGCCTTCTTCGATGACTAGGTCTACAATGTCATCCACAAAAGGCGAGTGCAACATAATATTCACGGCAAATGGTTTGTCCGTAATTTCTCGGATACGTTGGATATGACCTTTGACCACATCTTTAGGGGCATTGCCACCACCGATGATGCCAAAGCCACCTGCTTTTGAAACAGCACCAGCTAAGTCGCCATCCGCGATCCAAGCCATACCACCTTGGAAGATTGGATAGTCAATATTCAATAGTTCAGTAATTTTAGTTTTCATCTTATTATTTGTATTTGTTCTTAGTTTTCAAAGTAGTTTGATAATCAAACTATAGGGATAAAAATTTTGAGAACGTGTGACACGCTCTCAGAATTTTTATGGATTATTCAGCGATTTTAGCCTCTACGAATTTGACCAAGTCACCAACAGTGTTAAGGCCATCTTCAGTTTCGATTGCGATATCGTATTCATCTTCAATTTCGTTGATGATTTGGAAGATGTCAAGTGAATCAGCATCAAGTGATTCAAATGATGTTTCAAGCGTGATTTCGCTTGCGTCTTTACCGAGTTCTTCAACGATAATTTCTTGAACTTTTTCAAATACTGCCATGATTAAATCTCCAATTTTCTATATTATTAATGAGCGATGGGAAACGTCACGCCTAAGCGAACGTCACCCTTGCAATAAGATTACCTAAATTTTAACAACAAGTGTGCCCCATGTCAAGCCACCACCAAAACCAGTTAAAACAAGTTTTTGTGAGCTGCCTAATTTAATGGTACCAGCATCAACCGCTTCAGATAAAAGAATTGGAATACTGGCTGCACTTGTGTTACCGTATTCCTGCATATTTTGCAAGAATTTACAACGCTCAGTTTTGATTTTGCGTGCCATTTTATCTAAGATTCTTGAATTAGCCTGATGTAAAAGTAGATAATCAATATCATCTGGATTTAATTCGGCTTTTTCAAGACTTTCTAAAATATTTTTAGGCACATCTCGGACGGCAAAATCAAAAATCGCACGACCATCCATTTTCAAAAACAAGTCATCTTCTGACTCTGATTTTGAAAATGGTGAGTTAGCATGTGTTAGATTACTAGTCAAACTCATACCACGATTACCGTCAGATTTCAAAGACTCTGCTAAAATTAACGGCGTATCTGATGATGCTTGGAGTAAAACACCTCCTGCACCATCACCGAACAAAACGCTTGTCGAACGGTCTGACCAGTCGACGACTTTTGACAAGACTTCAGCACCGATGACAATGCCATTACGATAAGCACCACTCGCAATCAACTTGTCAGCAACCGATAAGGCATAGACAAAACCACTACATGCTGCTGTTAAATCAAAAGCAAAGGCTTTAATTGCCCCTATTTTAGCCTGAACAAGGCTAGCAGTACTAGGCATATTACCATCAGGTGAAACTGTTGCGACGATGATAAAGTCAAGGTCTTCGGATGCTAGTGATGCTTTTTCAAGCAATTGTTGCGCAACATTAGCGGCTAAATCGGATGTATTTTCATCTTGAACGATATGGCGTTGTCGAATCCCTGTTCGGGATACAATCCATTCATCAGACGTTGCCATGATGTGGCTTAAATCATCATTTGTCACGACTTGCTTCGGTGCATAGTGTGCAGTTGCCGTTACTTTGGCAAAAGTCATTTAATTTCCTCCAAAAATGTGTGAAGATTTTCCAGACCTGTTTGTAAAATTTTCACGGCATCATCTGGTAGGTCTGCAACAAAGCGTTTGACCATTTCACGGTGAAACTTACGATGCAAGCGATAGAGCAAGCGACCGCGACCAGATAAGGACACATTGACCACACGCCGATCATGTTCACTGCGGTAACGCTTAACATAACCTTTCTTCTCCAGTCGATTAAGCGACACGGTAACCGTGCCTACCGTCAACATCAAATCTTTAGCAATATCACTTGGTGTCGTCATCTTAGCTTCACCAATGCTGTCAATCGTATGCATCTCCTTAATAGACACATCTGAGAAACGAGATGTCCGTAAGGTTGCCTCCTCAATAATCAAAACATTGTTGAAAATATGAGTGAGATATTTATTTATTTTTGTATAATCTACCACCAACCATAGTCCCTTTCACGAATATCGTTTTGATTGTCAAGTTGTTTGACTATCAAATTATATCAGGATATGTTTTGACTGTCAAGATAAATTTTTTTTGAATAAATAGTTTGACAATCAAGCAAGTTTTGTTAAAATAAGTTATATGGTTTAGATTATCTAGTTATCGAAACCATGAAAAAATATAATGATGATTATATCTATAAGAGGAAGAATAATGAAACTACCAGAACTTAAAATAGGCGACTTGACAGCGAAAATCCCTGTCATTCAAGGTGGTATGGGGATCGGTATTTCCCTAAATAGATTGGCAGGAACTGTTGCTGCTGAGGGCGGGATTGGTATCTTGTCAACTGCTCAAATTGGTTTCCAAGAAGACAAATTTCAACGCGCTTCTGTTAGAACTAACCTGCAAACCATCAAAAAACAATTGGATAAAGCACGTAGCTTTGCTAAAGGTGGGATTCTTGGTTTCAACGTCATGGTGGCGAGTTTTCGTTATGATGATATTGTCAGAGCGACAGTTGAGGCTGGTGCTGATGTGATTATCTCTGGCGCTGGTTTACCAATGAACTTACCTGACTTGGTTGGTGATGCTAAAACAAAGATTGCACCGATTGTCTCATCTGTTAAGGCTGCCAAACTCATCTTACGAAATTGGGCTAAAAAATATAACAGAACGGCTGACTTTGTCGTGATTGAAGGCCCTAAAGCTGGCGGTCACCTCGGTTTTAAAGCGGATCAAATTGACGAAGCGATTCTCGGCATGGACGACGAGGTTGTTAAAATCATCGCACACGTTAAAGAATACGAAGAAAAATTTGATATGAAAATCCCTGTGATTTTCGCTGGTGGGGTTTGGGATCGTTCAGACATTGACCATTATATGGGGCTTGGGTGTTCTGGTGTTCAAATGGCAACGCGTTTCATTGGAACTCAGGAATGTGATGCACCAGATGACTTTAAAGACCGTTTCTTAAAAGCTACCGAAGATGATATTCATTTGACAACATCTCCTGTCGGCTTACCGGGTCGAGCTATCGATAATCAATTCACTGAAACCATTACCAAAAATGTTGCGGCCTACAAGGCGCAAGAAGCGCCTAAAACGCCGATTATTCCGATTGCTGGCTGTTTGAATTGCTTGCAGCACAAGCTGTGTGACCGCAAGACAATTCCTTACTGTATTAGTGAAGCTTTGCTCAATTCTGTCGAGCATAACACGGACATGGGCTTGATTTTCTCTGGAACTAACGGTTACCGGATTAATGAAATCACGACGGTTAAAGCGATTTTTGATGAGATTGCTGTGTAAATGATAACCCGACAAGTTTGTTCGCAGACTTGTCTTCTTTGCCCTTTGTCTAAAGCCTGAAAATTTGCTAAAATAAGAACAACACTAATCTACACAAAATTATAGAAGAATAGATGGAGATACTCATGCCAACTTTACAAGCCACTTTCTACGGTCACACTTATGCCAATCCGTTTATGAACGCTTCAGGCGTGCATTGTATGACGACGACAGAACTCGATGCGCTCGCAAACTCAGCAGCGGGTTCCTTTGTGACCAAGTCTGCGACGGCAGAGGCGCGCGAGGGTAACCCTGAGCCACGCTATGTCAATGTTGACCTCGGTAGTATCAATTCAATGGGATTGCCAAATCTAGGCTTGGATTACTATCTTGATGATGCGATTAAGCGTCAAGCCAGTCATCCAGACCAACCTTTTGTGATGAGCGTAGCCTCTTATCAAGGCTTCGATGAATACGTGGCCAACATGCGCAAAATTCAAGAGAGTGACTATACTGGACTGGTCGAGTTGAATTTGTCTTGTCCTAATGTCCCCGGTAAGCCACAAATGGCTTATGATTTTGAAGATACGGATAGACTTTTGACTGAAATCTTTGCCTTCTACACCAAACCTTTTGGGGTGAAATTACCGCCTTATTTTGACATCATGCACTTTGATAAAATTGCGGCTGTCCTCAATCAGTTTGACCTTAAATTTGTCAATTGTATCAATTCTATCGGTAATGGCTTGTATATTGATGAAGCCACTGATACAGTGGTCATTAAACCTAAAGGTGGCTTTGGTGGTATCGGTGGCGAATATGTCAAACCAACTGCTCTTGCCAATGTACGTGCTTTGAAACAACGCTTAAATCCAAGCATCGAAATCATCGGAACTGGTGGCATATTGACTGGGCGTGATGCCTATGAACATTTGCTTTGTGGGACCTCTATGCTCCAAGTTGGGACGCAGCTTGAAAAAGAAGGCCTTGGGGTTTTTGACCGTTTAAATAAGGAATTGTTAGATATTTTAGAAGCGAAAGGCTATGCGTCGATTGCTGAATTTAAAGGGAAACTTGGAACTTTGGATTAAGTATTATAAAATAACTTGGGGGCTTAGATAAACATCCTCCAAAAAATAGGTTATGAATGGCTTTCCGTATGAGTTGGAGTCATTCATAGCCTATTTTTTTATTTTATGATAACTTATCAAGTAATATGAGTAATCAAATATTTTGGGGAAACAATGCCAAATTGGTAAAAAATCGTTGATTTTGCGGAAAATTGGTATTCTTTCAAAAATAAAATAAGACTGAGGACTTTTGTCCCAGCCTTATTTTATTTTGTCTGAACTTTACGTTTCAGAGCTATTTTCTTCTATAGATTAAATATGAATTGGCACACCGTCAGCCAGCTCACTCGTGTCCATAATTGCCTCCCCAAGTGTTGGATGAGGGTGGACGGTCATTGAGATGTCTTCTGTTGTCAGACCATTTTCAATGGCAAGGGCAAACTCACTAATCAAGTCACTGGCACCGGGGCCAGCGATTTGAGCGCCAATTACGACGCGTGTTGCTTTATCACTCAAAATTCGGATAAAGCCTTTCGTCGCATTCATCGTAATGGCACGACCATTAGCTGCAAATGGGAATTTGCTGACCATGAAGTCTAAGTTTTTCTCCTTAGCTGTATCAATGGTTTCACCCATTGTCGCCAATTCTGGATCACAGTAAGCAACTGCAGGAATTGAAATCGCACAGTTTCTCATATCTTCGCCAGCAACGTTTGCTGCAGCGACTTTAGCTTCATAGCTAGCTTTGTGCGCAAGCATTGGGCCTTCAACGATATCACCGATGGCATAAATGTGCGGTACGCTTGTTTGTTGACGGTCATTAACCATGATTTGTCCACGATCTGTCAATTTAACGTCAGTTGTATTCAAACCAAGTTCATCTGTATTGGGTTTTCTGCCGACTGAAACGAGACAGTAGTCTGCTTCAATTTCAACTTCTTGACCGTCAACTTCGTAAGTGATTTTCACAGAGCTGTCATCTTGAAGCGCTGCTTTTGCTTTAGCATTGGTAATGATTTCAACACCTTTTTCTTTAAAGTCGTCAACAACAAAGCTATACATTTCTTTATCAAAACCATTTAAGATATGTGGTAAACCTTCTAAAATCGTTACTTTTGAACCAAGGTTGGCATAAGCACCTGCTAACTCACTACCGATGACACCCCCACCGATGACAACGAGGTGTTTTGGTACTTCAGGCAAGCTAAGCGCACCAGTCGAGTTGACCACGCGCCCTTTAAAAGCAAAGCCCGGAATTTCAATCGGACGACTACCTGTCGCGATGATACATTTTTCAAATTCCAAAAGATGACTATCATCTTCTGAAATGACATTCACGACTTGATTGTCATTGAAACGGGCTTCGCCACGGATAATGTCAATTTTATGTTTTTTCAAAAGCATGGCAACACCACCTGTTAAAGTATTGACAACTTTTTCATTTTTCCATTTTTGTGTTGCTGCCCAGTCCAAAGTGGCGCCTTTAGATTGCACACCCATGATGCTATCGGTTTGATGATTCTGGCTATAATAAGCGTGACCGGCATTAATCAGCGCTTTAGATGGAATACAGCCGATATTGAGACAGACACCGCCAATGGCATCACGTTCAATAATCGTCACTTTCTGCCCCAATTCAGCAGCCCGAATGGCTGCGACATAGCCGCCAGGTCCACTTCCGATAACGATTGTTTCAACACTTGTTGCTTGACTTCCTACAACCATTTCATTAAACCTCCATCAGCATATATGCTGGATCATGCAGCATTTTGTTCAAGTCATTCATGGCATTTTGTGCCAACATACCGTCGATGAGACGGTGGTCGAATGACAAGGATAATTTCATCATGTTGCCAACGACGATTTCGCCTTCTTCATTAACGATTGGCTCTTTGGCAATGGTACCCAAGCCTAGGATTGCTGCTTCATTAACATTGATAACAGGGGTAAACCAGTTCCCTCTTGCGCTACCGATGTTTGAAATGGTAATCGTTGAACCTGATGCGACGTCTGGTGTTAATTTGCCGTCATGCGCACGTTCTGCCAATTCTGCGATTTCTTTGGCAATGGCAAGGATTGATTTTTGATCCGCATGTTTAACAACTGGTACAAACAAACCGTTTGGTGTGTCAACTGCAATCCCAACATGGATACCCTCTGGGTAAACGATTTCTGATTGCGCCATGTCTACATGGGCATTCAAATCAGGGAAACGTTTCACTAATGATGCCAAAGCTTTGGCAACATAGGCCATGTAAGTCAATTTAACATCTTGTTGCAAAGCCACATCTTTAAATGTCGCACGGTGTGCCATCAATTTAGAGACTTCAACTTGCTCAAACAAGGTCACGTGTGGCACATTTTGTTTTTGACTTGTCATGTTACGCGCAATCGCTTTTCTGATTGGCGTCATTGGCACGCGACCTGCTTTTTCAGCTGGTGCGCTGGCTGGTGCTGCTTCAGATTCGACTGGCGCAATAGGTGCACCAGTACCGTTCAAGGCATTCTTCACATCATCTAAAGTCAAGTTGCCGTGACGACCTGTTGCCGCAACGGTAGTCAAATCAATATTATTTTGACGTGCAAAACGACGAACTGTTGGCATGGCACGGACTTTACCCGCAATGACTGGTGCTGTCTTGCCTTCAACTGGCGCTGCTGCTTCTTGAACAACTGCTTCGTTGATTGCCGCAATTGGGGCAGGTACAGCTGGTGCTACTTCTGCTACGGGTTCGCTTGCTGCTGGTGCCGGTGCTGCATCCCCTGCAACGGAACCAGAGCCATCGCCATCAAATTCAATCAGCGGTGCGCCAACTTCAACGACTGTTCCCGCTTCAACGAATAATTTCGTAATTTTACCACTGTAAGGTGACAAAATTTCTTGTAGCAATTTATCATTTTGAATTTCTGCTATGGCATCATCTACCTTAATCGTATCGCCAACTTTTACTAACCAGCTAGCAATCTCCCCTTCGTGCATGCCCTCGCCAACGTCTGGCATCCGAAAAATTTCTGTCATTTTACTACTCCCTTTTTACTCGTAAGATAAAACAGTCTTAACTGAGTTAATCACATCATCAACTTGTGGCAACCAGTCATTTTCAGCTGCACCGAATGGATACACACTGTCTGGTGCTGAAATGCGACCGATTGGCGCTTCTAAGCTCATGATGAAACGCTCAGAAATTTCTGCCATCACAGCACTGCCAATCCCCGCTTGACGTTGTGCTTCTTGCGCCACAACAACACGGCCAGTTTTCTCAACTGATTTGCCGATTGTTTCGATGTCCAACGGGCTTACTGTCCGCAAGTCGATAACTTCAGCATTAATCCCTTCTTTTTCAAGCATTTCCGCTGCTTTCAAACAAACTGGTACCAAACCACCATAGGTAATAATGGAGATGTCTTCACCTTCTTTAGCAACTGCTGCTTTATCTAAAGGTGTTGTGTAATAGCCCTCTGGCACTTCGCCTTTGATTGAACGATAAAGTTTGAGGTTTTCTAGGTAAACGACTGGGTCATTAGATTCAATCGCTGATAGCAAGAGACCTTTCGCATCTGCTGGGTTACTTGGCATGACAACACGTAAGCCTGGTGTTTGCGCCATCAAGCCTTCCAAGTTATCCGCGTGCATTTCTGGTGTATGTGTGCCACCACCATAAGGCGCACGGACAACAATTGGAAACTCACGAGTACCGTGGAAACGGAAACGATTTCGTGCCATTTGACCTGAGAGTGAATCCATGACTTCGAAAATGAAACCGAAGAATTGGATTTCCATAATTGGGCGGAAGTTTTGTGTTGTCAAACCAATAGCCAAACCACCGATGGCACTTTCAGCCAAGGGTGTGTCAAAGACACGTTCGTCTCCATACTTTTGATTTAAACCATCGGTTGCTCGGAAAACACCACCATTTTTACCGACGTCTTCGCCGAAAATGAGGACATTTTCATCGTGTTCAAGTGCTAAGTCTAACGCTTCTGTAATCGCTGCGATATAAGTTTTGACTGCCATTTATTTGCCCGCCTCTCTGAATTTTTCGATTTGTTCTGCTTGTACAAAACCGGGTTGCTCAAAAGTAGTTGCGATAAATTCTGACACTTTTTGTTTTTGAACGTTATCCGCTTTTTTCACAGCGTCGTCAATTTCTGCATTCACTTCTTCTTTGTAGTCTGATTCAATCGCTTCGTTCCAGAGATTTTTGTTTTCTAGAAAAATACGCATGCGGATGAGTGGCTCAAGTTTTTGCCATTCTTCGATAGATTCTTTTGTCCGGTAACGCAAAGGATCATCCCCACTCATCGAATGTGGCTCAAGACGGTCTGTCATCGTTTCAATCAGAACAGGACCATTGCCAGCGACTGTCCATTCACGCGCTTTTTTAGCCGCAAGGTAGCAGGCAATGGCATCCATGCCGTCAACGACGATACTTGGCAGCCCTGCACTCCAGCCTTTAGAGGCTAAGTGTGTTGCTGCTGTTTGCACTTTACGTGGTGTTGAAATGGCATAGCCATTATTTTGAATGATGAAAACAGCATTTGCTTTAAAAGCACCCGCAATATTCATGCCCTCGTAGGTGTCGCCTTGTGATGAACCACCGTCACCTGTATAGGTATAGGCACAAGCGTCCAGTTGGCGTTTTTTCATGCCAAGACCAATACCCGCTGCCTCCACGAACTGGGCGCCGATGATGATTTGTGGGAACCAAGTGTTAACCCCCTCCATCAAGTTTCCTTCGTGATGACCACGGCTCCAGAGAAAGGCTTTGTAAATCGGAAAACCTTTATGAATCATTTGGGGAATATCACGGTAACCTGGCATCAAGTAATCCGCATCATTAAAGGCGAAACTTGTCGCTGTTTGACTGGCTTCTTGCCCGCGTGTTGGCGCCACAAAGCCTAGACGACCTTGTTTAGCTAGTTTGACACTGCGTTCATTGAGAACCAATTGTTTCATCATGCGTTTCATGAGTTCAACCAATTTGTCATCTGATAATTCAGCTGCTTCAAAGCCAGCTTGGTCGATGATGTTGCCGTCCTTATCCAAGACGCTTAGTTCTTTAAAGCTATCATCTTGTACTTGCAATTGTTGTTCAAAATTTAAAATATCTAATGCTTGACTTGTCATATTTTGCCTCCTTTAAATTGTCAATCGGTAATGAGTGACAGCACTTCGTCATTTGAAATCGTACCAAAGTATTTCTTATCTTGATTTTGAACCAAAATATCTCGAATGGTTGCTTCTTCAAATGGTAAACCGATAAGTTGTGGAATCAATCTCTCGATATCTTCTACACCCAAGAAATCACCGCCAAAGTGAATATCTTGAATCATTCCTTGAACAATGTCTGCTTTAATGTCTAAGATACCACCTGCAAATTTTTCATGTGCATGGTAGTTAAAAGCAGGACTCTCACCGTAGTTCCATTCCCAAGTTGAGAATTTTTCTTTTTCTAGCGTTTTGATTTCGTTTAATTGTGTTTCAGTTAATTGAATCGGTTGGTCTTGACCATTGCGGCTCAATTCATCTGTCAATGCTGCTTGAAAATCTTCTAATGTTAAGTCTGGCGCGTATTGTTTGATACTGCCGACACGACTTCTAACACTTTTAACAGCTTTCGAAATGAATTTTTCATCGCTCACATTCAAGACACGCACCATGGTTTCAACATCCACATCAAACATGAGTGTGCCATGATGCATTAAGTAACCGTCTTGATAACGTTGCGCATTGCCGCTGATTTTTTTACCGTCTAAGACCAAGTCGTTACGACCGGTAATCTCGACTGGAATGCCTAATTTGTGAAGGGCATCTACAACCGGTTGAACGAATACTTTCCAATCCACATCTTCTGGCCGTGCAACCGGAATGATAAAGGTGAAATTTAAATTCCCCAAATCATGATAAACAGCACCTCCGCCTGTAACACGGCGAATGACTTCGATGTCTTTTTCTTTGACAACGGCTTCGTTGACTTCTTCATAGGTATTTTGATGTTTGCCAACGATGACTGCATTATTATTTTGCCATAAAGAAAAAACAGGTGCCTCAGGTTTTAAATGAGTCAGCAACCATTCGTCCATCGCGATATTGAATGGTGCAGTCCTGTTTTTATTTATGAAATATCGCATTAACTAATCCCCCTTTTTTTGATTTCAAATATAACCATACCGATAAATTGAAATCGCTTTCCATCTTCTATTATTCATTGTTTTCAATCATTTTTCAACTAATTTGACTGGAAATTACACAAACTTTTTGTTTATAATAGAGGGACAAGAAAAAATAAGGCGGAAATCGAATTGAATTTTACCACAAGTGATGAAGTAACCTTTGAATTTTCAAGTATTGGCGAGGGGACGCCGATTATTTTTATCGCGGGCTATTCAGGGCATGAATACAGTTGGTCGGCCCAGACTGATTTTTTCAGTCAAAATGGCTTTCGTTGTCTACATCTGGATAAACGTGGTCACGGCAAAAATGCGGCTGTAATGTCTGGGCTGCGGATCAGTCGCCTTGCCAAAGACATCAAAGAAATGGTTGATTTGCTGCAACTGGCAAGCTATCACATCATCAGTCATTCCATGGGGTGTGGGGTTGCTTTTGAGTACATCAGTTTATTTGGCGACGAGCACGTTGATAGCGTGACCTTTATTGATAGCAGTCCTAAACCTATCAATACTCCAGACTGGCAGCTGGGTATGACCGGCTTGACTTGGCAGACACTTACTGAGGCCAATACGACTTTGGCGAGTCTCTCATTGATTAAAAAGAAAATCGACACAGATTTATTGCGCAAGATGATGCGAGGCAATCAAGTCTTTAAATTTGAGCAAACCGAGCCTTTATTGCTTGACCTACTAACTAAGGATTACCGAGACGTGCTCAAGCAAACCACACGCCCGATTTTATTTATTTCAGGCGAGCTATCGCCACTTTTCCCAACGCAATTAATGGCTTATTACGTCGAAACTGCTAAGCACGCGCAAAGTTTTCTAGCTAAAGGTGCAGGCCACTTACCTTACGCTGAAAGCCCAGATGAAACGAATCACGTCCTCTTGACCTTCTTGCAGGAAAATGGTGGCAGTGACTTTTAAGGTTTATTAAAACACAAAAAACAGCCATGATGACATGACTGCTTAGAAAACATCTAATATCACATAATTATAGTATAATTGACTTGCAGGCAATTATTTTCGTGTGTTCGCATTCAAAAGTTAACGTTTCTTTCCATCACAATTTCAGTGCTCCCTAGCTACTTGATTAACTGTTTTGAATTTAAGTGATGAGGTGTCTAGATGACATCAATGACTTGACAATAACTTTGGATTGTTTGACCACTTTGATAATCGCTTGTTTTTTGCGCCTTCAAATCCGTCATAAACAATTCTTTCATTTTTTTCAATTGTCCACATCATCGTTGTCTTCCTTTCATCACATGGTTTAAGCCTTGTTATCACTGCCCACAACTTTAATTTTAGCTGCGACCAGATCACAAACCTCTTTCATACCAGCTTGACCGTATTTCTTAGGGTCAATGACCTTATCATCAGTCAGGTTAGCCCGGGCACCTTTCGTATAGGCAATACGTAAGTCTGTCGCATAATTGACTTTACAAATCCCCCGCTTAATCGCTTCCCTAACTTGTTCATCTGGTACACCAGACGTACCGTGTAAAACAAGCGGAATTGAAACAACCTGACGAATTTCGCTAAGACGTGCCATATCAATCTTTGGTTCACCTTTATAGATGCCATGAATCGTGCCAACTGCAATAGCCAGAAAATCTACATCTGTTTGTGCCACAAATTCTTTCGCCTCAGCAGGTTCAGTATAGGGATTATTCGTACCACCATCTAGCTTATCTTCTTTACCGCCAACTTTGCCAAGTTCTGCTTCTACCGGAATATCATTTGGATGACAAGCATCAACAACACGTCGACTAACAGCTACATTTTCATCAAATGGCAAGTGGCTGCCATCAATCATAATAGACGTATAACCTGCATGCAGTGCTTGCATGGCAAGCTCAAAACTTGAGCCATGGTCTAAATGAATCGCAACTGGTACTTTCGCCTTATCTGCAATCGCTTTCACATTGGCAAAATACAACTCCAAAGTCGCGTATTCAACCGTTCCCGGTGTCGTCTGCAAGATAATTGGCGAGTTCAAACTCTCAGCCGCCTTCACAGCTGCCATCGCCATTTCCATATTCTCAATGTTGAAAGCACCGATGGCATAGTGCCCAGCCTGAGCTTTCAGAATCATTTCTTTACTCGTTACTAACATGCCCTATTCTCCTCCTTTTTGAATAATACGGTTTTATATTACTCACCTTTTAGCTCATACATGAGCTTGAGTGCAGTAGAGTTTTTTTCAACCATCTTTTCAAAAGGAATATCTTTATCTTCCAATTGATAAAGACCAGTTATCAATGGTTCAACTTGAATTTGTTTAGTAGCCATGTATTGCAAACCGGCCTCCCATTCATATCCTGGAAATGGTGCAGTATAACTCATCCATGCCCCTGTTATTTCAAGTTCTCCACGTAAAATTTTTTCAAATGTTTCTGGAGGTAATACTACATCCCGAGTTGATGTACCAACGTAAACGACAGCACCTCTTTTTTCAACAATGTCAAGTGCCTGACGTTGTGTAACAGAACTACCAGCAGTCTCAATCACTACTCTTGGTTTACGATTTATTTTAAAATACGCTTCAAGCGATTCGTTTAAAGGATTTAAAACAACATCTGCACCCACTTTTTTAGCAAGCTCCAACTTGTTATCATTAATATCAACAACTGTAATGGTGCCAACACCTCTTGCACGCAAAGCAAGTAATGTCAATAAACCGATTGTCCCCGCCCCTAAGACGACTACCTCATCACCTGAAAAAAGTTTAACTCTATCAATGCCATGTATGGCAACGGTCAACGGTTCTAGCATCGCAGCTTCTTTCAAACTGAGTTCATCTGGTACCTTGACAACATTCTTTGCAGGAACAGCTATAAACTCCGCCATCGCACCTTGTTCTCGACTCCCAATAAAACTATACCGTTCCGCCATCGCTGGTTCACCTTTTAGATAACCTGGTGTTGTTTCATCTGGTATCAGAGGTGCTACTGCCACGCGCTCTCCAATTGATAACTCTTCAACACCTGCACCAACTTCAACGATTTTTCCAGAAAATTCATGTCCTAATACTTGGGGAAAAGCATGAACACCACCCTCAAAATACCTAGGTAAATCTGAACCACAAATCCCGACATAAGCGACTTCAATCAAAACTTTTCCTTCTGTTGCTTTAGGAATAGGAATATCTCGTAGTTCAAATTTCTTTACACCTGTTACAGTCAATGCTTTCATTTTTCAACCTTTCTGAATTTATGTGTTCAAGCTTCATTATCAACGTAAATCGTTCCTCTTTTATATTTAATAAATGTATAAGCAAATGCTGCAACATATAAGACTAAGATAACAAGGAAACCAAGTCCTGTTTCAAGCGTCACCCCCTTTGCCATCAAATAGGTTAATGGACTACCTGCTTGGTCAAGAGAAGAGACACGCTCACCACCAGCCTTCAAAATCCCTACATTTTCTCCAAGCGCTGTTTGTAATGAAATCATCTGATTCGAAATCCAAATGGTAATAAACATAATCACAGAGCCGGAAATCAAAGTCCGAAAAATATTGCCTTTGTGAACACCTGTCGCAATAGCGATAAAGAAACCAATTGTTGCCAAATCTCCAAATGGTAGTACTTGGTTTCCAGGTACAATAACAGCAATCAAAATCGTAAGTGGGACAAACAAGAGAGAGGCTGCAATAACTTGTGAATCTCCAAGTAAAAGCGCTGGATCCAAACCAATTTTAAGGTTACTACCTTTAAATTTCTTATCCAAGATTGATTTAGCCGCTTCAGAAATCGGTAATAAACCTTGCATAATTAATTTGACAACCATTGGCATCAATAGCATAACTGCTGCCAATTGAACGCCGAGTTGTAGAGATTTACCAACTGGATATTTTGCCAAAAGACCAATAATAACACCTAGTACCGCACCAACAATAGTCGGTTGCCCTAATACACCCAAACGTTTTTCAATCGTTTCTTCTGTAATTTCGATTTTATTAAGACCTGGAATTTTGTTAATCAAGTCATCAATTGGAACAGCAAAGACCCCCATATAGGCACTCGTACCGTGTGGAATTGAAATCCCTTCCAGTCCAAAATAATCATCTGTAACTTGACCAAACATATCTCCAAGTTTATAAGCAATCACCGCATGAATTGCAACTGCCCCCATCCCAATATAAATATTACCAGTTGCAATTTGAACAATCGCACCTGTAAATGCCATGTGCCAAATATTCCAAATATCAATATTAATCACACGTGTTAATTTGAAAGCCACCATAATTAGATTGACTGCAACGGCAATCGGTATGGCAATTAATCCTAAATCCGATGCCCAAGCCATCGGTGATGTTCCTGGCCACCCCAAATCGACAACTTTCAATCCTAAATTAAAATTTTCCGCCATGGCTTCTGCGGCTGGTCCTAAGCTATCACGTAGCAGACCAACCACCAAACCAATACCTACAAACCCAATACCAATCGTAATGCCTGATTGAAGAGATTTTCCTATCCCTTGCTTCAAACATAACGCCAATACGAAAATGATAATCGGTAACATAACACTTGCACCCAAGTCAACAAGGGCTTGCACAGCATCCAGTAATAAATTCATTCCAATTCCTCCATTTTTAAATAACTTAAGTTATTTTATAGATTACTTAATTGCCTCAAAAACAATTAAGCTTAGCAAATTAGTTTTTAATAACCGATAAAATCTTTTCTTCTAGAGCCTCGACACCCACACCACTGATAAATGCTGTACCTTGAATCACTGGTACACCAAGATCTTTTTTATAACGACCTGTTGTCACAATTAAATCAGCACCATCTTTTTTAGCTTCAAGCTCTCCAATTTGATGTTGGACAACTTCTGCATCAATGCCATGTTTTTTTGCCAACTCACGAATTAAATTTGCTGCAATTGTTGAAGTCGCCACCGCACCACCACATGCAACGATAATTTTTTTCATTTGATCTCCTCTTTCGATTATTTATTAAGATAAATTTATCTCACAATGCACATTAACTCATTTTCAACGATTTCATACATTTGGTCTTGCGACTCAGCATGCAACATACCATTTACAAAGTTAGGGTTTTGAATGCCAGTAATCACTTTCTGCAACACATCTAAATGTTTTTTCCCATTACCAATGGCTAACAAGATAATCAACTTGACAGCAATTTTATCATCTTCGTCTCCACCCATTTCATTAAACGCAATGGGCTCATGTAATGTTACAAAAACCAATCGGTCTTCAATAACTAAAGCACCATCTGTATGAGGAATCGCAACGCCTCCTGTAACAGGTAAGCCAGTTGGGAAATTTGCTTCACGTAATTTAAGCGCATCGGAAAACCCCGCTTTGACAATACCTGTTTCCTCTAAAAGATGGCTAATCTCGACAAAGAAAGCATCTTGATTTTCAACTTTCAATTGGCAGAACATTAAATTTTTATCAATCATTTTATTTCCTCTTAAATTCACGATACAATCGAAAGTTTAAAGAAGCTATTTACTCTTCTATCACAGTTATTGGATAGTAGAGTGACACATCATTTAATAAAACTTCCTTTTCCTCCACAAGACCTGGCTTTTTATCTGTCACAATCGCATCAATATCTGAGAATTCTGCCATTTTACTAAAAGCACATTTCCCAAACTTACTACTATCAACTAGTAACACACTAGTTTCAGAATGACGAAGCATTGTTTTAGAATTAGTTGTTTCACCAAAATGATGATCAGTTATACCTACCTCAGCAGATATACCCGCACAACCAAAGAAACCAATTGTCACAAAAATATTTTTCATGTTATTTTCGGCAATTTCACCATACAAAGAACCTTCATTTCTTCTAACGACACCGCCCGGAATAATCAGATCAATTGTTTCATTCCGAAGTAATAGATTAAGGATTGGGATAGAATTTGTTACAACCGTGATATTTTTCATACGCACAATTTCTTCAGCCAAAGCGTATATGGTTGTGCCATAGTCTAAATATATGGTATCCCCTTCCTCAATCATTTCAACTGCTTGTTTGGCAATCACACGTTTTTCATCTGAGAACTCCTCACGTCTTTTTTCATAAGCAGTTTCCTTGATTTTATTAGCTAAAACTGCACCGCCATGTGTTTTTCTAACAAGTCCTTCCTCTTCAAGCTCATATATATCCTTGCGCAAAGTTTCTCTTGTAACGCTGAGTTGTTCTGCTATCTGATTGAACTTTAGAGTATGATACTCTTTCAAGTAGTTGATGATAAATTCTTTTCTTTTAATCGCATTCATCTTATAATCTATCTCCTATTTTGGGAATTATTATTCATAATATATCAAACGTTTACATCATTATTCTACTATACCCTAGGATAGAAATCAAAATATTTTGCGTTTTTTTGGCATTTTCAAAAAATAATTTGCGCTGAGTCATTATCGCAAATTATTTTAAATTGAGATAGCTTTTTCTGTGTAATATTTTTTAATATCCTCCACTCTTTTATAATTTGTAAGCCCTTACACCTTATATTTTATATCACCTTAATCTGAAAGTCAATAGATATTTTGCATTTTTTTGCTTTTTCTTTTTTTTTTTTTGCTTTTTGATTTTTTTTGCAAAAAAAGCGCTTGATTTTTTATACGTATCATTGTATAATATTTTTTGAAAACATTCACATGATTATCTACTAATTCAAGTACTGCTAAAACATTAAACTAAGGAGATTCTCAATGATTCATCTAATTTGTCCTAATCCTGCAATTGATCGCACTTTGCTTTTCCACCATTTTGCAAAATCAATACCAAATCGTCCTTACGAACTCAGAGAATTTGCCGGTGGTAAAAGTTTCAATGTCGCCTATGCCATGACTTTTGAATCCCCTTCTGTTTCATTCGTTGTACATACTATTTTAGGTGGTCGTAATGGTAACTATCTCAAAGCACTTGCTGCTGACAATAATATTCCCCTAGACGCTTTAGAAATACCAGAAAACACACGAATTTGCAATATCGTAGTTGATACAACAAAGCGTGATGTTTACCCCATTTATGAAAATAGTTTTTCTCTCAATTCATCTCTTTTAAATCAGTTCACAGAACAACTTGAAACATCAATTCAAAACGGTGATACTGTGGTCTTCTCGGGTTCTCTTATGAAAGGCATGCCCGATGATTACATTTACCACTTACAGGAAAAATTTAAAAATTTTGCCGTGACTTTTTTCATTGATACAAGCGGCGCTGCTTTACGAAAAGCCTATCAAGGCAAACCCCAGGCCATTAAAATTAATGATGAAGAAATCTTAGACCTATTTCCAAATGCTAAACTTGAAAAAATTTCAGACTATATTAACTTATTAAAGTCGTCATCAACTGCCGATATCCCATATTTCATCATTACTTTGGGTGCTAAGGGCATATTAGCAAAGATGAAAAATGACATCTATTTTCTATCTCTTGATAAAGTAGATACCAAAAACCCTATCGCATCAGGTGATTTTTTCCTTGGAGGCTTGGTGAAATACATCAGCCTCGGGGAAGAACCTTTGATAATCTTAAAAAAAGCCATCAGTTACGCCACTGCCAATGTTCTAAACTGGTATCCTGAACTAAAAACTGAGCAAATACAGCAAATTTATAACGCTATCAAGGTAGAAAAATTTTAATTTAAAGAAAGTGCGATGATGAAGATGACCAAAGTGACTTTTCCTTTTACAGCAGCAACACCATTTGAAGAATTACAGAACTACTACAATGATTTATTGAAAAAAATTGATGTGGATTCCCCCAGAAATCGGATTATCATCCAGGCTAAATTAATTACAACCAAAATAGATGCTCCAGAATTTCAATCTTTCAGTCCAGACTGTCGTGAAGTTTGTCGGAAAATAAAAGCACTTAGTGAAGCGAGTCAAATTATTATTTAATTGAAAAACGTTCTCTACTTAAAAAATCATCTCACAATTTAACATGAGATGATTTTTTGTAATCATTGGTTCAATAACTGATAGAAATACTTTACAAATTAACCCCTACATTTTCAAGCAACTCAGCAATACCAGTTGGTTTTGTCCCACCGGCCATGGCCATATCTGGTTTACCACCGCCGCGACCATCGATAAATGGCGCAAGTGCTTTAATAGCGCTAGATTGGCTCGCAACTAACAAATTCGCTTTCTCTTCTAATAGCCTTCTTTATCCAGCTCATCCTGAACTAATTGGCGAAGTTCATCTACGTCAGGTAGATATAACTGATATTCTGATACGAACAAGTTGACATCCATGCCATGTGTTGCATACTTAACGACCGTATCATTTTTATTTGCACCTAATATAATACCAATAGGTTCGTTGTCATCTTCATTATTAACATCAAGCGCAAAATATCCCAAATAGAGATTCATTTGACCAATATCTTCATGTCTAACTTCTCCTACTTTAAGATCAATAATCACATAGCGTTTCAAAATGACATGATAAAAAACCAAATCAGCATAAAAATTTATATTATCAATCGTTAAGCGATATTGACTACCGATAAACGCAAAACCTTTCCCAAGCTCTAACAAAAATTCTTGTAAATGATTTAAAAGAGCTTTTTCAAGCGTACTTTCTCTTACTTTATCCATTATAGGAAGATTTAGGAACTCTAAAACATAATGATTACGCACAATATCTTCTGGGGTAGAGACCTCATTACCTTTTTCTGAGAGCTCTAAAATACCTCTTTTATCCTTTGATAAAGCAATACGTGCAAACAAAGCTGAGTTTTTTTGACGATGTAACTCACGGTAACTCCAATTATTCTTTTTAGTTTCTACAATATAAAAATTACGTTCTAGCTCATCATCAATAGATAAAATTTCAATAATATGGCTCCAAGTCAATTGTTCAGGCACTGCCTTGATTTTTGGGAAACGCAAATAAAATAATCTCATATTAGCAATATTTGATCTTGAAAATCCCTTACCTAGTTTCGTGGTTAGATCTTTCGAAAGACCACTTAATAAGTTATCACCATATTTTGACCTTACTTCACCATTTTGTTCAAACTCAACAATATATTTTCCAACTTCCCAATTTAAAGTTAAAAGTTGTAAATTTAATGCTTTTATTGCTTTTTCTTTATTTTGATTGACAACACTAGAAATACTATCTATCAAAATTTGATATTCGGTATCATGTCTTAGCTCAGATAATTTACCCATTCTATCTCCTACTTTAAATTATCCAGGCATGCCTGGATAATCAGGATTCTGATTAAAAAATATCACAATTTAATCATTTACTACTAACTCATATCTGTATCATTTTCTGTTCTTTTAAAAAACTCTGAAATGCCCATATCTGAAAATAATTTGTTTTTTAAAATCGTTTCTTCTCTTTTCAAGATTTGAAATTGTTCTTGAAGTTTTAATTTTTTATTTTGAAATTTTTGAATTGATATTTTTTGTTCTTCCAGTGTTATAAGTGGTACCTGTAAATTGGACAGTCTCTTAAATGAAATTTGTTGAACAGTTGCACCTTCCATCATCATTTCTAATTGTGCCATGCCGATTGGACTTTTCAAATATTCTAATAACCACTCAGAGGATATTTTAGAACTATTGACACGTATCCTAACCAAATTTGAATTAAAAAGAAGATTATCTATTTTTTTATCAACCAAAATTACTTTAATAACAACACCTCGAACAGATAATAAAATATCTCCAGGTTTAACTTCATATTTTTCAATATGAGTTATATTTGAGGGGGTTATTCTAGATAGTGATGTTTCATTGATTGTCTCTTCTACGATATCAGAAATTCGAACTACCCTATAAGCGCCCTCAACAGATTCCTCTTTTGATATTAAATTATAACCACGGGAGATATTTGCTATATTTCCCAAAATAACGGGAGACATTTGTTTAAATTTTTCAAAATCAAATACCAAAGTACCATAACCATTAATCACCATTTTATTAGAAAAAACGTAACGAGAAGGCAAAATAACCGTATCTTTAATATCTGATGCTGAAACATATTTCGAAAATCCAGAAATTTCTTTACCTGATAAATAAGCATCAATAATTTTATCAAAATGCTCATTCAACAATTGTTTATAGTTTTCTGATCGTCTGCTGACTTTAAAATCTGTTGCATTTACCATTAAAATCTTTTTAACACGTTGAATTGTTTTATTTTTATTGATGATTAATATAGAGGTTGCAACATTAGCAAAAGGCAAAAGCATTCCTTCTGGCAGTTCTATAACCGCTTCAATTAAATCGCTATTAATCACCTCCCCTCTTATCGTAATGATAGCTTTCCCTTCACGAAATAAGGAACCATTCGGAACTAGAAAAACAGCTTTCCCTCTAGAATTTAATGCAGCAATACCATTACTAATAAATGCCCAATCAGCAGCGTTTCGTGGTGGTATACCATATTCAAAGCGATTAAATTTATCGAGAGTTAAATCATGTTGATTTGTCATACCAAATGGTGATGGTGGTACTGTGATAACTTTATCAAATGTTTCAAGTTGATCTGTCACTTTGTCAGTATATAGCGGATTTTCAAGAACATCATCACAATAGGCTATAAATTTATCTGCTCCTAAAATAAGTACTGAAAGTTTTAAGATTATGAACGTAATGTAATCCTCCTCTTGTGCAACGATTTCTTGATTTGGATTTGCTGAAATCAACTGTCTGATCACACTACCAAGTCCAGCAGTTGGATCAAGAATTTTATCCGAAACCTTAACCTCAGCTAAATCAATCATCAATTTGCTCAAATGGTTCGGAGTTGTATACTCACCTCGATAGTTAGAATAATTATCCATTAAGTCAATAATTGCCGCGCTATCAAATGACTTTCTATCAATGTCATCTATCAGATTTTTAAATGTCTCTAACGATATCTTATCTACTTGATTCAATTCATTCTTAAGCTCGATTTCCAAGCCTAGCTCACTAATCTCTTTCAGTAAAGTATCTATGTCTTCTTGCATATCCTTTTTCTTTAAATCCGTTATTACTTCAGGCTTTAGTACTTTTACGACAGCAATTATAACAGTTAGTAAAGCTATAACTTTCTGTTCTACCGTATCTTTTGATTTATTTACAATATGCCGATTAATATTTCTTTGCATCATTTACCCCCTTATAATATATTCTTAAACCTAGTATAACATAAGTTAGTATTATTAATACTTTTTATTCTTCATCTTTATTTTTGACTTCTGAAGCAAAAATTGTTACTGCTGCTAGTATTAATTGTATAATATCTTTATCATTCTGCTCTTTATCTTTCCAAACATTTACACTCACATTTCCCTTGAAATTATCGCCATTGTTCACATTCACACCCGATTCTTTCGTCGTCATCATAAAGATGATAACAAGTAACAGCAGGAATATATTACTATTTTTCATAATGTCTCTTTTCTTTTTTATTTTTGTATTATACATAGTTTAGCACATGATTCATTAACTGTCAACAGTATATTTAATACTAAACTAATATACTGCTATCTAATTATAGTCGTTTTACTTTATCTAAAATATCACCTATCAAAATATTTTTATTCGATTATTCTGACTCAATAGGCTTTACATAGTCCTATCGCGACTATAAAACATGTTATCAAGTAGTCATGTGAATATCAAAAAAACAGTCTCTTGACTGTTTTTAGTATAAACAATACTGCTTTCAACTACTTCACATAATAACTT
Organism: Pseudolactococcus yaeyamensis; assembly: GCF_054658615.1. Taxonomy (NCBI): domain Bacteria; kingdom Bacillati; phylum Bacillota; class Bacilli; order Lactobacillales; family Streptococcaceae; genus Pseudolactococcus; species Pseudolactococcus yaeyamensis. The sequence goes on along the minus strand of NZ_BAAGGP010000004.1, from coordinate 9,292 downwards.
ACAAATTAACTCCAACATTTTCAAGCAGCTCAGCAATACCAGCTGGTTTGGTCCCACCGGCCATGGCCATATCTGGTTTACCACCACCGCGACCATCGATAAATGGCGCAAGTGCTTTAACCACATTTCCTGCTTTAATATCGCTTGATTGGCTCGCAACTAAAAGATTGGCTTTTTCGCCAATTTGAGCAGCAAGTACCAAAACGTCAGAGCTATTTTTTTGTTTCCAAATATCTGCTAGATTACGCAAAGCGCCAGCATCAGTTGCAGTGACTTTAGCTGCGATAAAACTCACACCATTAACCGTTTGCACATTTTGGAAGATTTCATCAGACTGTGCTGATGCCATTTTAGCTGACAGACTTTCAACTTCCTTTTGAGCTGATTTGAGTTCAGCTTGCAAGTTTTCAACTTTAGCAACTGTTTGACTAGCCTGTGGTGATTTCACCAAGGCTTGCACGTCTTTCAAAATTGCTTCTTGTGCTTTGAAGGCTTCAAAGGCTTGTTGGCCCGTGACCGCCATGATCCGACGCGTCCCTGACCCAATCCCTTCTTCTTTGACAATCTTGAATAGGCCAATCTCGCTCGTGTTAGCAACGTGTGTGCCACCACAAAGCTCGACTGAATAGTCACCAATCGTTACAACACGGACAACCTTACCGTATTTTTCGCCAAAGAGCGCCATGGCACCCATTTCTTTAGCAGTTGCAACATCCGTTTCAACAGTCAGAACATCAATCGCATTCCAAATTTCTTCATTGACTTGACGTTCAATTTCTGCCAATTCATCGGCTGTCACTGCTGCGAAATGCGTGAAGTCAAAACGTAAAAAGTCAACTTCATTAAGCGAACCAGCCTGTGTCGCGTGCTCTCCCAAGATATTGTGCAGGGCAGCATGGAGCAAGTGAGTGGCTGTATGATTTTTAATCACACTGTTGCGACGTTTTTGGTCGATCGCAAGCGTGTAAACTTCGCCCTCAAAAAATTCAGTCAAAATCTCAACCGTATGCAAAGGCTGACCGTTCGGCGCTTTCTGCACATCCGTCACGTTCGCGACCACATCACCTACCGCATCCAGAATCACACCGTGGTCAGCAACTTGACCACCCATTTCAGCGTAAAACGGTGTTTCAGCAAAGACCACTTGGGCTGTTCCTTTAGCCGTTTTCACGCGCTGATCGTCTTGAACAATGGCAGTCAGTCTTGACGCAAGCGTTTTTTCTGTATAAGAGAAAGTTGATGCTTCCTCTAGGGCAGTTAGAACTTCTGACTGTTTATTCATCGAGCCACCTTTAACGACTGCGGCACGCGCACGGTCTTGTTGGGCTTTCATGGCTGCTTCGAAGCCAGCATGGTCAATGGTAAAGCCAGCATCTTCTGCCAACTCCTCTGTCAATTCAACTGGAAAACCGTAAGTATCGTAGAGTTTGAAGATATCAGCACCGTCAAGTGTTGTTTGGTTTGCTGCTTTTAGCTTGCTGATGACTTCGTCAAAGAGTTTGCTACCCGCATCAATCGTCCGCGCAAAAGTTTCTTCTTCACGTTTGACAATTTTTTCGATGAAGTCACGTTTTTCCAAAACTTCTGGATAGTAAGATTGCATGATGTCGCCAACGATTTTAACGAGCTTATACAAGAAAGTATCTGTAATGCCAAGTTTACGTCCATGCATGACAGCACGACGCAGGAGACGACGCAAGACATAACCACGACCTTCATTACCTGGCAAAGCCCCATCACCAATAGCAAATGAAAGTGAGCGGATATGGTCAGCGATGACCTTAAAGCTCATGTTATCCCCATAAGGATCGTAAGTTTTACCAGACAATTGCTCAATTTGACGGATGATTGGCATGAACAAGTCTGTCTCAAAGTTAGTATGCGCCCCTTGGATGACCGCAACCATCCGTTCAAGTCCCATACCCGTATCAATATTTTTATGCGGTAGTTCTTTATATTCACTACGTGGCACACTTGGATCTGCGTTAAATTGACTCAGAACAATATTCCAGATTTCAATATACCGGTCATTTTCGATGTCTTCAGTCAGTAATTTAATCCCGATATTTTCAGGGTCGAAGTCTTCCCCACGGTCGAAGAAAATCTCAGTGTCCGGACCACTTGGGCCAGCACCAATTTCCCAGAAGTTATCTTCGATTGGAATCAAATGGTCAGGTGACACCCCAACTTCAATCCAACGGTTATAAGAATCTTGGTCTGCTGGATAATAAGTCATGTAAAGTTTATCGACTGGGAAACTGTACCACTCAGGACTTGTCAATAATTCAAAGCCCCATTCAATCGCCTCTTTACGGAAATAATCACCGATTGAAAAGTTACCTAACATTTCAAACATAGTGTGGTGACGTGCAGTCTTACCAACATTTTCAATATCGTTGGTCCGAATAGCTTTTTGCGCATTGGTAATCCGCGGATTTTCAGGAATGACCGAACCATCGAAATATTTTTTAAGTGTCGCAACACCTGAGTTAATCCAAAGTAGCGTTGGATCATTGACTGGAACTAAACTAACAGACGGTTCAATTGTATGTCCTTTAGACTTAAAGAAATCAAGGAACATTTGACGTACTTCTTGTGAGGTCATTTTTTTCATGTGAGGTTATATTTTCTTTCTATTTTTAATTGCTAGAGGATGCCGATGAGGCGGCAGCTTGCTGTGCTTTAACATAATCAATGGCGATAACTAAAGAAATGACAGCATCCGCATATTTGTCATCATAGACATCTATATGATAAGTTGAGTTAATTTTAAACCATTCTTGTGAAATTTGTGCCACTGGCACACTGTTATGTCGAAGTTCAAAATCCATATCCCAGAAATTCCCTTGAATTTCCAGACCAAAATGTTCAATTCGATAACGAGGTTTAAAAATTGTAAACTCTTTTCTAATCTGGAAATGAGTGTCATCAGCCAAAGTCACATCGAATTTAGGGAAAATCTGAAACATCACTTTTTTAATGTGAGACACTAATGTCCCATCAGGTTTTGTAATGGTAAACTGTTTTGGGATTTTCATAAAGCTCCCTTGAACATGATAAGCCAAGTTACCTGCATTATCCATAATCTTAAATTTACCACCAAGCGACAAAAAATTTTGTTTGATTTGATACTGAACCATCTCGACACCTCCCAAAGAATGTGATATTTTTAACAATAAATCAAGAAAATACTCCACCGTAAGCAAGGGGCGCTTAAACGCGGTACCACCCTCATTCACGACAAAGTATCGTCTCAATTGTTTGATAGAGCAGGAAACTCTGCTATAAGCACTTCTCAAGTATGACAGCTCTCACCACCGCTGTCTCTCTATATCACTTGATTATTTTATTTCGATTTAGACGATGATGAGCTACTTGTTACTGCTGCCTCATAAGATGAAAAGATATTTGAAAACTCAGTTGGTTTTACTTTAACGTTATAGTCTTTCAAGTAACCTGCAATGATACCATTAACAAATGTCGCATCGTTTTGCTTGTTTGTTGTGATGATTTCTTTGAGTTCTTTCTTATATTTTTTCCAGTCAGTCCCTTTATCAGCGTTTTTAATCATTTTCACAACATAAAAAGATTTTGTACCTGTTTGAGCGTTGCTGACAGTGATTGGTTCGGCAGATACTTCGCCATCCTTTAACTTGAAGGCTGCTGTTTTAACTTCTTCTGGAATTTGCGTATTTGCTGAGTCGAATTTCACATCACTCTTCTTCTCTTTAGCAGTTTTATCAAAGGTAGCTGCATCATTTTTAGCATCTTCGACTAATTTTTTAGCAGCATCTTCTGTCGTCTCTGACAAGATATAAGCCTCAACTGTTGGATGGAAGGTTTCAAATGCTGCTTTATATTCCTCATCTGTGAATTTGATTTTGCTCGTCACAACTGCTTTTAATAAAAGTTGCGAACGGATAGAATCTTTATAAGAGCTTTCCGTGTAGCCTGCCTGTTGTAAAGCGCCTGCAAAATTAGTACCAAGTGATGCTTTCTGAGCATCAAACTCTTTGTTTACCTCTTTTTCAGAAACTTTTTTACCAAATTCTTTTTCAAAAATTTTCTTAAAAGTCATGTTTTGCAACAAGGTTGCTGTCCCTGTTGAGGGGTACTCTCTTGCTTCTTTATACAAATCTGACACGCGGATGGTGTCCCCTTTCATCGTGACGATGTCAGAGTTTGTACCATCTTTACTACAAGCTGCAAGTGTCACAACAGCAAAGCCTGTTACTACAACTAAACCAATTTTTTTAAAATTCAAAATAATTTTACCTTTCATATCCTGATTCATTTTTGTTAAGGGTCAAGCCTTAACGATCTCTACAATTATACCATACTTTCTGATAAAAACCTTAAATTAGACTAAATCGGGTTGCCATAAATATCATATTGAGGTTCAGAAGCTTCTTCACCATACGTTGTACTTGATGTACTTTCTTCTAGCGCTTTTTCTGCAGAAGCTTCTTCACCATCAGTCAGCAAGGTTTTCTCTGTTGTTTTACCATTTACTGTTGTCGTTACCGTTGGCAATGTTGCATTTGGTGCATAACCACCATAATAATTTTCAAAGGTAACAATATTAGGCGAAAGACTTTTTACAACTGGCTGACCAAGTGACAGTCGCAAAGCATTTTGAACACTCAATAGGTTATCAGCTGGCATGACCTGATAAGAAATCCCATCAATCATTTCACCAATACCCTGCAATTTAATTGAGCGTATTTTTTGGAAAGCATCTTTGTAGCCTAACAAACTCTTCAAAGAATTACCATTCACAGCAAAATCTGTTTTCATATTACCAGAAATGGCTGTCAAAATTTTCTCGTATTTGGTAATTGAATCCAAACTTAAAATTTTACCCATAATTTGGGTGATGACTTCACGTTGGCGCACTTGACGCCCGATATCACCTTCTGGATCCTGATGACGCATCCGAGCGTATACCAAGGCTTGATCGCCATCAATATGCTGTTTACCCGGTTCAACTGTCGCTGTATAATCAGGTTCAGTTTCTTCGATTGAAATCGTTTCGCCTAATTGATTATCCACTTCAATCCCACCGACAGCATCAACGAGATCTTTCAAACCATTCATATTAATCATGGCATATTTATCAATGTCTAAGCCGATTTGTTGTTGAATCGTTGACACTGCGGTCACTGCACCACCATCGGCATAGGCGGCATTTAATTTGCTATTCTCGACAACATCACCATCTTTGTCAATGATACTCGTTAGCATATCCCGTTCCAAGGAAACCATGGTCGTTGTGCTCGTTTGAGGATTGATTGTCATCACAATCATCGTATCCGACTGACCTGACCACAAATCTGCACGTGTACTATCGCCCGTGTCAACCCCCATCAATAAAATCGTCAAGGGTTGGGTTGCTTTAATAATCTCATCTGATTTTTTACTTGAACTCAGACCTAAGTCAGAAAAAGTCGTTTTGAAAGCATCTTCTGCTTTATTTAAGACAATCGTACCATAAGCAAAAATAAGACCTGCAAACACTAACACTGTCGTCAAAAAACCAAGCAATAACTTCTTCCAAAGTCGCATCTTAGGCTTGCCATTTTTCTTTAGCTTCCTATTCTGGCTTTTTTTAGATCCATGCTTGGCTTCATCATTAATTCTCTGGCTTCTTTTCATTACTCCATTTTACCAAAAAAACTGGGGACAAACCCCTATTCGTTTAAAATGTTACAAACTTGTAACCTTAATCAAAAAATCTTACCATTTCTAATACATCAATCAGCTTTCCTAACTCATCTCTAGCCCCGAATTTCCGAGTTGATTCTGTCTCAAAACTATGTTTTTGATAAAGGTGAATAGCTCTGTCATTTCGTTTCTGAACTTGAAGTTCCAAGCGCTTAATGACACCAATTTCTTGAACAAACGATAACATGTCAGCCATTAAAATATGGCCAATGCCATAACCTTGAAACTTTCGACTAACAGCGATAAATAAATCACCGATATGTCGAATACGTTCATGAAAATCCGCTGTTAAACTGATAACACCAGCAATTTCATCATCTATTAAGGCTAATAGGTAAGCATTATTATCTTTTTCAGCGATTTGTACCAGATACTCTGACATTTGTGCTTCTGTCAGCAAGATCCCCACTTCATCAAGGGTTAAAAAATGTGATTCCTTGCCGACTTGATTTAAAAAATCAATTAATTTTTGAGCATCTTTAGGCTCTGCTTCTCTTACGATAATTTCAGTCATACATCTCCTTTGGCAAGCAACTAGTCTTAGACTAAATAAGTCTCATAATGTTGACCATGTGCGACAAGCGTCACTTCTCGTTCATCGTCTTGGTAGTCAAAAATAATCTCCAGATACTCAGTCGGCAAATCTTGCGCTAGGAGATTGCCCCACTCAATCACAGTGACACCATTACCAAATAAATAATCATCTAGATCAATCGAATCTGGATCATCGCCAATCCGATAAACATCCATGTGATACAGGGGGAGGCGTCCTTCATATTCCCGAACAATGGTATAGGTCGGACTTTTTATCATCTGATGAATAGCTAAACCGAGGCCGAGGCCCTTGGTAAAAGTCGTTTTACCAACGCCTAATTCTCCCGTCAAGACGATAATATCGCCTGCTTGTAATTTTCTGCCTAAGCTTTCAGCAAACGCCAGCATTTGTTTTTCATTTACTTTCATAGGTTTATTATATCAAAAAAAATCAGCCTCTCGACTGATTTTTTTATAATTGGTTTATTTCGCGAATGCTTTCAACCATTAGGAAGAAGCCTGCTAGGAGCACTAGTCCTTGTATGATGCTCGTTTTATTTTGAATAATAAGTGAGATGACAATCGTAACAGCTAAAACTGTTCCGATAATGCCAACAAAAAGGTTTAAGCTTTTTTTTATCTCATCTGGTGCCAGGAAAAGGTAACACAAGACAAAGAGTGCTAATACGACTAAATAAAACATCTTATCCTCTCTTATATCTATCGGTCTATTGACGGCTTATCCTTTTTTCTTTTTGTTTGCTTTTTCGCGTTCTGCTTTATTCAAGATTTGTTTACGTAAACGAATTGATTCTGGTGTGATTTCGAGGTATTCGTCGTCAGCCATGAATTCAATTGATTCTTCCAAAGTGAGGATACGTGGTGTTTTAATGACGTTAGTTTGGTCTTTATTGGCAGAACGTACGTTTGTCATTTGTTTTGCTTTTGTTACGTTAACTGTCAAGTCATTTTCACGAGAATGTTCCCCGATGATCATGCCTTCATAAACTTCTGTTCCTGGATTAACAAAGATTGTACCACGTTCTTCAACACCCATGATTGCATAAGTCGTTGTTTTACCAGTGTCGATAGAGACAAGGGCACCACGGCTACGGCCACCGATTTGTTCATGAATCATTGGCATATATTGATCGAAAGTATGGTTCATGATACCGTAACCACGTGTCATTGACAAGAATTCAGTAGAGAATCCGATCAAACCACGAGCTGGTACAAGGAAGATTAAACGAACTTGACCGTTACCAGTGTTAATCATATCAAGCATGTTACCTTTACGTTCAGAAAGGGCTTGGATGATTGAACCTTGATATTCCTCAGGTGTATCGATTTGGACGCGTTCAAACGGTTCTGAGCGAACGCCATCGATTTCACGTTCGATAACTTCAGGACGTGATACTTGAAGCTCATAACCTTCACGGCGCATTGTTTCGATTAAGATAGACAAATGCAATTCACCACGACCAGATACGATCCAACGGTCAGGTGAATCAGTCGGGTCAATACGAAGTGATACGTCAGTTTGCAATTCTGATTGCAGACGTTCTTCAACTTTACGTGATGTTACCCATTTACCTTCACGACCGGCAAAAGGTGAGTTATTGACAAGGAAAGTCATTTGCAAAGTTGGTTCATCGATGTGAAGAATTGGTAGTGGATCAATATGATCAGAAGGTGTTACTGTCTCACCAACAAAGATGTCATCCATACCAGATACAGCAATCAAGTCACCAGCTTTTGCTTCTTGAATTTCAATACGGTCAAGACCGAAGAAACCAAATAATTTAGTGACACGGAAGTTTTGTTTTGTACCATCAAGTTTTGAAAGCGTGACGCTATCACCAACTTTAATCGTACCACGGAAAACACGTCCGATACCGATACGACCAACGAAATCATTGTAATCAAGTAGTGAAACTTGGAATTGCAATGGCTCATCAGAGTTATCAACTGGTGCAGGAATATGGTCGATGATTGTTTCAAACAGAGGTTCCATTGTGTGGGCTTGTGTGTCAAGTTCGTCAGAAAGACTTGATGTCCCGTTGATGGCAGATGCATAAACAACAGGGAATTCAAGTTGATCTTCATCAGCACCCAGTTCAATCAAAAGTTCCAAGACTTCATCGACAACTTCTTCAGGACGAGCTGATGGTTTATCGATTTTATTGACAACGACGATGGGGGTCAGCCCTTGATCCAAGGCTTTTTTCAACACGAAACGTGTTTGAGGCATTGTCCCTTCGTAAGCATCAACAACAAGCACAACGCCGTCAACCATTTTCATGATCCGTTCAACTTCGCCACCGAAGTCTGCGTGACCGGGTGTGTCCAAGATGTTGATGTGTTTGTCTTTATATTTAACGGCTGTATTTTTAGCAAGAATGGTAATGCCACGTTCTTTTTCAAGATCGTTTGAGTCCATGGCACGATCGTCAAGATGTGCACGGGCGCTTAATGTGTCAGATTGCTTTAAAAGTTCATCCACAAGTGTTGTTTTACCATGGTCAACATGGGCGATGATTGCGACATTACGAATGTCTTCGCGTAATTTAGTCAAGATTTATACCTCATAATTTGAGATCAGGTCTAAAAATCCTATTGCGACTGTCTTACGCTGCCACTTGAACATTTTTTAGAGATGATCTTTATTCTATTTCAACTTTATAAGTATAACATATTTTTGGTGAAATGCAAGATGAACGCCTACGAGGACACGACAAACGCATGACTCTCTCTCTCCCAATCTCAAAATAGGAAGCGTGTTTTTAAAAATAACAGCTCTCACATTGAAAACAACTGTGCCAAATAATCTGAAAAAGTCATTGATAACGAAAAACGTTTGAGACGAATGCTCATCTTCTTTTTACGCATTTCCAAATCCTTCAAAACGGCTAGTGCCAATTTGCGAATATTACTGTGATTTAACGCTGCTGTTTTGTCTAATGTTTTATTTGCATCCTCTCCAAAACTAACATCCAAATGCCAATGCATACTCTCAATCGCCCAATGTTCTCGA